>JALHPX010000259.1 GCA_022842225.1 bacterium | reverse complement strand
TTCCGATCTGTAATGCTCCATGTGCTCGTGGTCCATATTGGTCACGATCGCAAGCGTGGGACTGAGCTTATTAAAGGAGCCATCGCTCTCGTCGGCTTCGACGACCATAAACTCGCCCAGGCCCAAACAAGCATTGGTCCCACCAAAATTATCCATCCGGCCGCCGACGACGATTGTCGGATCGAGACCGGCTTCGCGCAAAATCAAACCAACCATCGAGGTGGTGGTGGTCTTACCGTGTGCGCCCGCAACGGCCACGCCGTACTTCAGACGCATTAATTCAGCCAGCATTTCCGCGCGGCCGATGCAGGGAATTCCCCGCTTCTTGGCTTCGACCATCTCGGGGTTTTCAGTGGCGACGGCGGAAGAAAAAACGACGACCTCAGCGGTCTCCACATTCGCTGCGTGGTGGCCCAAGAAAATCTTAATCCCCATATTTTCCAAGGCGCGGCAGCTATCGCCTTTATTTAAATCGGATCCGGTGACGTTGTAACCGTGGCGCTGGAGCAATTGAGCGATGCCGCTCATGCCGATGCCGCCGATTCCGATTAGATGGAAATTTCTAAATTTGGGGTACAAATCAGGTCCTTTTAGCCTTCTATTTAATGGCGCTGTTCGATCGCGTCGCAGATGCTAGCAAGGGCGTTCGGTCGGTGCAATTGCGAAAAGCCCTGGCCCATGCGGGAAAGGCTTTCCGACGAGAAAACCTCGCGAAATGCTTTAGCAAATCGCTGATTGAATTCATCGCCTTGTTCCACCACCCGCGCCAGATTTCGCTTCTCTAAGAAGCTCGCATTGGCCGTTTGATCGTTTTGGCCCCGTCTGGGAAAAGGCACGAGCAACGACGGTCTGCCCGTCGCAATGAGCTCCGAAACCGTTAGCGCGCCCGATCGGCAGACGACCAAGGCCGCATCCGCGTAGGCTTCGTCTACTTTTTCGATAAAGGGCACCACGCGCCATTTTCCTTTGAGGCCGCTCTTAGCGTAACCCTCGGTCACTGATTGCAAATCCGATTGTCCTGTTTGATGGACGATTTCGACGTCGGAAAGTGACGGCAAAATTTCCACCATCGCCTGGTTCACGGCGCGTGCCCCTTGGCTGCCGCCCATAATGAGAATCTTGCGAGTGGCGGGATTGTAGGGAGGGAAAGATTTTTTGAAAAACTCCGGTCGCAGCGGATTGCCCGTCGCGACGGTGCGACCTGCGGGGAAATACTGCTTGGCATCTTCAAAGCCCAAGAAAACTTTGCGCGCGAGTTTCCCGAGGAAACGATTGGCTAAACCTACCGAAACATTTTGCTCCTGCAAGTAGAGCGGAATGCGTAGCAAAAAAGCCGCAACGCAAATCGGCGCACTGACGTACCCACCGACTCCTATCACCGCATCCGGGCGACGTTTAATCAGTAATCCCAAACTGCGAATCATCGCCAGCGAAAGCAGAAACGCCGACTTGATGATCTTTAGAACGCTTTGATTTTTGATTCCGGAGGTGCGGAAGGTCTTTAGTGGGATTTGCTTTTGAGGCGCGACCCGGACCTCCATGCCGCGATCGGAACCAACGTAGAGGACTTCGTTTCCTCGCCGCATTAGTTCTTCGGCAATTGCCACTGCTGGAAATACGTGTCCGCCTGTTCCGCCGCCCGTGATGACGTAATAACTCATGGGCATACAGTAGCAGGCGAATGCGGGTGAAAAAAAGCTGCTTATTTTCTAGCCAGAGGCGGTCTAGGGGCAGCGCGAGGCGCGGCGGAAGGGGCCTGGGCTTGGCGCACGATGTTTAAGAATACGCCCATTAAAAAAAGGTTCACCAAAAGCGCCGAACGGCCCCAGGAGAGAAACGGCAGCGGCAGGCCCTTCACCGGCAGAGTGCCCGTCACGCCTCCCAAGTTAACGGCAATTTGCAGCGCGAAAGAGAGAGTCAGGCCGATAGCCAGGTATTTGCCAAAATCATCGCGCGCATAGGTCGCGGTTTTGAGCATCAGATAGATCAAAGTAGCAAAGAGCATGACCAAAGAAATAGCGCCGACAAATCCCAGCTCCTCGCCAATGAGTGCAAAAATAAAGTCGGTGTGTACCTCCGGTAGGTAGAACAATTTGCTGTTGCCGTTCCCCAAACCCACACCGAAAACTTTTCCCGAGTAAAGCGAGATGAAAGATTGCAAAGTCTGGAAGCCACTGCCCTGTGGATCGGCCCATGGATCCAGGAAGGCGAGCAACCTGCGTCGTCGATAAGGGGAGTAAAGCATCGCAAGCGTTACAAATGTCGCAATCGAAATTCCAAATCCCACGAAATAGCGCAGCCGCACGCCCGCGACGAAAATCATTCCCAGCACCACGCCTAATAGCAGTGCGGTTGTTCCCAAGTCAGGTTGTCGGAAAATCAAAAACAGCAGAACAAACACGGGCAAGATCCGCAATACATTGCCTTGCACTGTCGGCGGTTTGGGAGTTGACAGATAGCGAGCGAGATAAAGTGCGACGGTAAAACGAGCGAGCTCACTCGGTTGAAATGATAACGGGCCAAATCGAATCCAGCGAGTGGCGCCCAGCGCTTGGTGCGCCAACGGCGAGTAAAGCGTAATGGCAGCTAGAGCTATCTGCAGAAACAGCAGCGGCGTGGCGAGCGCCGAAAGTTTTTGATACGGAAAATGCGAAAGCGTCGCCATGAGCGTTACTCCCACCAGCGCAATCGCCGCCTGTCGGCTTACATAATAAAACTCCGAGCCATAGCGCTGAATCCCCAGCACGCCGCTTGCAGAAAAAAGCATGAGCAGCCCAAAGGCCAGCAGGATACAGAGAATCCAACTGATTCTAGCGACGGGAGAAAAGGAGGGGGTGGACACCCACCCATTTTAGCTTAAGCGACGGAATCCAAGTTGCCGGACTGCGTTACCGGCTATCATTACCGGCGGGGGCACGCGCTAAATGCGGTAATCGTCGGCACGAATGTTGTATTTTTGTAGTTTTCTCAAAAGCGTCTTTTTTGGAATGCCCGCGTGCAACGCCGTTTGGTTGATCCGCCCCTTAAAGGTGCGCAGCGCTTTGATAATAAACTCGCGCTCGAACTGCTCCTTAAAGCTCTTGTAGTCGAGTAAGGGCTCAGAAGGCTCATCACCCTCTTCGAGGTCCAGCGGCTCGTCGGCGGCTTCCTTCATCGATTGCAACGAAGGATAGAGTTCGCCCACCAAGTAAGTGGGCAGCGAAGCCACGCTGATTTTGTCCGAGACTTCGATCACAAACGAGTGTTCGATGACGTTCTCCAGCTCGCGGATATTTCCCGGCCAATTGTGCTTCATCAATACTTCAGTAGCCTGCGGAGAGATCCCCACCACATTCTTGCGGTGCAAGCGATTAAACTTCTGAATGAAGTGGCTCACTAAGCGCTCAATGTCTTCCTTCCGTTCTCGCAGCGGCGGCAGGTAAACTGGGATGACATTCAGACGATAGAAAAGGTCCTCGCGGAAAGTGCCTTTAGAGATCATCTCTTCCAAATTACGGTTGGTCGCGGCAATGATGCGCACATTCATTTCGATTTCGCGATTGGCGCCGACTGGAGTGAATTTCCGCTCTTGCAGCACGCGCAGTAATTTCACCTGCATCGCCAGCGATAAATCGCCAATCTCGTCGAGGAATACCGTGCCGCCTTCGGCGTACTGGAATTTGCCAATCTGCCTTTGATCGGCGCCGGTAAAAGCGCCCTTCTCGTGGCCAAAGAGTTCGCTCTCAAACAAGGTCTCTGCAATCGAGCTGCAGTTGATGGCGACGAGCTTTTCGTCCTTGCGGGCCGAATTGTAATGAATGGCGCGCGCGACGAGTTCCTTACCCGTGCCGCTCTCCCCGCGAATCAAGACGGAAGTATCGACCTTTGCGAGCTTGTGGATGATATTAAAAATTTTTCGCATCTCGGTCGATGCGCCGACAAATTGCCCTGAATCGATTTTTACCACTGGCGCCGAAAACGCCATGTGGTGCACCATCTCTTGGGCCGCGAGTGCGCGTTCCACCATCTCGACGATCGTTTGGTGCTTAATAGGCTTAGCGAGGTAGTTGTACGCGCCTTCTTTAATGGCGACGACCGCATCTTCAATTGTGCTATACGCAGTCATCACGATAGCGACAATAGAGGGATCAAATTCCTTTATTTTGCGCAAACACTCTAGGCCATTTAGCTTAGGCATGTTGACATCGAGAAGCACCAAATCGCAGCGCTCTTTTTTGACCATCGCATAAGCCTCTTCTCCGTCGGCCGCTTCGCGGACTTGGAAGTTCGGCTTATTGAGCGCCTGCATGATGGTTTTGCGAAGTTCTGCATCATCTTCAACGACTAATACGCGGTACGTCTTCATATTGCTCCTTGCACGGGGAGTTGAACTACAAAGCTAGTTCCCTTCCCTACTTCACTTTGAATTTTCACTAAACCCTTATGTAGTTCGACAAAATATTTCACCAGATACAAACCAAGCCCGCTGCCCTTGATGGCGGCTTCTTTTTGAGCCGCTCCCCGATAGAATTTTTCAAAAATCTTTTCGCGATCTTCCGGTGCGATTCCAGGGCCGTTGTCGATGACCGAAACGGAGACAAATTCCCCTTCGTCCTTCGTCGCCAAAATAACATGGCTGTGTGGTGGGCAGTACTTAATGGCGTTTTCGAGCAAGTTCGCCAAAACGCGTTTCATCAGGCGCACATCGTACTTGAATGAGAACAGCGGCTCGAGTTGAAGCTGGATTTCGATGTTCTTCTCCGCCGCGAGAATCCGCTTTTCCTCGACTACTTCGCGGATGGTGGAATTAATATCCTTAGTGGTTTTCTGGAGCGGCACTTGCGCGCTCTCCACGCGCGTTAGATCCAGCACGGATTCGACGTACTGGCTTAAGTGCTCCGTCGTCTGCACAATCGCCCCCACCACGGGCCGTAAGTGCTGGGGCAGCGCCGAGTCGCGCAAAGCGATTTCCGCGTTGCCCTGAATCGTCGCTACAGGAGTTTTCAAGTCGTGCGAGATCAACGAGAGGAAATTGCTCTTCAACTCTTCCAACTGCGCCATCCATTCGCTTTTTTCCTGGTAGTGCG
>JALHPX010000258.1 GCA_022842225.1 bacterium | reverse complement strand
CGTCGCCTGGGAACTTGTACTTGGACAGTAATTCCCGGACTTCCATTTCCACGAGGTCCAATAATTCTTTGTCATCGACCATGTCGCACTTGTTCATGAAAACCACCATGGTCGGTACACCGACCTGGCGAGCTAACAGAATGTGCTCACGGGTTTGAGGCATCGGACCGTCAGCAGCCGAAACGACCAAAATCGCTCCGTCCATCTGCGCAGCACCGGTGATCATGTTCTTCACATAATCGGCGTGTCCAGGGCAGTCGACGTGTGCGTAGTGGCGCGTGGCACTTTCGTATTCCACGTGGCAAGTTGCGATCGTAATACCGCGCTCTTTTTCTTCTGGAGCGGCGTCAATCTGATCGTAAGCCCGCGCTTCTGCCATTCCGGCTTTCGACTGCACAGTCGTGATTGCCGAAGTTAAGGTTGTTTTGCCATGATCGACGTGACCAATGGTGCCTACGTTTACGTGAGGCTTCTTTCTTTCGAACTTTGCTTTAGCCATTGCTGTCTCCTAAGCGGACTTGCCCAAAAATTTATGGAGCCCTCGATGGGACTCGAACCCACGACCTCGTCCTTACCAAGGACGTGCTCTACCAACTGAGCTACAAGGGCATTCTGCAATCTTTTACAGGCCGGTGACTCCTTAGTCCAACAGAATTTGGGAGTGATTTTCGATAGATTGGTGATTAAAAACGTTGGCCTATGCGACGAGACGATCCCCAATCTCCCTGGAAGCGAATTTCTGCCAAAACGGTCTACGACAATCCGTGGATCAAAGTGGAAGAGCACGCGGTTTTAAACCCGGCTGGAAATCCGGGCATCTATGGAACCGTTCATTTCAAGAACCTCGCGATAGGCGTCGTTCCATTGGATGCACAGGGCATGACTTGGTTGGTGCGTCAGTATCGTTTTCCTTTAAAGGAATTTTCCTGGGAGATCCCAGAGGGGGGCGGCGATCCTCAGATCGCGCCCTTGGAATCTGCTAAACGCGAATTAATCGAAGAAACCGGGATCTCCGCCAAGCAGTGGACGCTTCTGCGTCGCATACACCTCTCTAATAGCGTTTCCGATGAAGAGGGTTTTGTGTTCCTCGCGCAAGATTTGGAGTTTGGTCCTTCGTCGCCAGAAGAAACTGAAATTCTGCAGGTGAGGAAATTTTCCATTCAGGAAGCCTGGGAAATGGTTTGCCGAGGAGAGATTACAGATTCTTTAACATTGATTGGTCTGACCGAGGTGCGGTGGGGAGCCGCGAGAAAATTCTTTCCGGATTAAAAATATTACAGATAGTAACAGCTTGAAGTGACTAGTTTGGTCCATTATCCTCAATTAACTTTTTTCATCGGGGGATGGATGGGGCGCTTCGGGCAAATCACAGCGTTGTTTCTATTGGTCATCGGCTTTGCGCTGATTCCTCAATTTAGTTTCGCCGTCGGGTGCGCGGGTTCTTGCGCGGTGGGTGCGGATTGTACCGACAATGCCTGCAAGTGGTGCAATACCGCTATTCCTCAGTGTGAAAGTTGCTGCCAGGAATTCGAACAGGCTGAGTGCCCCACTGATTGTGTTTGGGAGAGCGGAGAGTGCCGCAACCAAACCGGTGTCGCTTGCGGGGCCACCATCCCTGAACTGGGCTCTTCGTCCATGCGGCTTGGATTGATGGCAGGAATTGTTGGTTTCATCGCCGCTCTGAGTTTCGCGTACCGCTTGCGCCGTCGCAAAAAGCCTCTTTAATTCGCTTCATAAAACCTAGGCTGCTTCCGCTCGGCGTGGCTTGCTGCGTTACGCCTGCTGCTAAGCTTTGCCTGCGCTGGATTTGAAAGACTGTTTGATTTTTTCAAACAATCGTTTGATTTAACTACGATCTGCCGATAAGTTCAGGGATGTCTCATCGAGGAGTGTGATGTATGGCACGCCGCACTAAGAAAAAAACGGTCTCCCCAAAACTGACTCAGGATCGAACGCCGGAGCTATTGATGGCTGCAGCGAAGAAAGTTTTTGCGCTGAAGGGGTTTGCGGGAACAACGGTGCGGGAGATTGCGAAAGAGGCGGGCGTTAACCTTAGCTTGGTGAGTTATCACTTTGCCGGCAAAGAAGGTTTGTACCGCACGTGCATAGAGAATTTTGGCCGAGCGCGACTTCTCGATGCGGAGCGCTTGTTACAGACGCCCAGCACCTCCGATGAATTTGCCCTGCGTTTCCAATTATTCGTCGGGGAGATCTTTAAATCCTACGTCGAAGAGCCGGAATTGACTCTGATGGTGCAGCGGGAAGTGGAAGCTAAGAATCCGCTGATTGAAGATATTTTTTCAAACACACTCCTAAAAGTTGGTTTGAAGATGAGGGAGTATTTTGAAACGGGAAAGCAAAAGGGTTGGGTACGGGCGGACGTCGAGCCGTTGGTGACAGTGAGCATGGTGTTTGGGAGTTTGATCCACGCGATGCGCTTGCAGCATTTGATGGAGAAGTTTTTCTCTGTTTCGATCCTTCAGCCAGAGTTTCGAGAGCTTTATAAAAATCAATTAGTGTCGATTATTTTAAATGGCGTAAACACGTCGTCGTTTAAAGAACCGGCCATTTTACCGACTGAAAATCTGAAGCCCAAGGGAAGGTTGCAATCATGAAGCGCACTATTCTCGTTCTCAGTCTAAGTGTTCTAACGGCAAATGCTTTCGGCCAGACGCTTACGCTCGACGAGTACATGGGAAGAGTTAAGAGCAATCATAAAGGTCTGAATGCAGCAGTAAAGACGGCGGAGGGTGCCGTGGGCAGGGCGGTGGAGGCGGAGGTGCTCTACTCACCAAGTCTGTTTGCGCAGGTGATGTTGAGCAGAGATTCGCGGCAGACCAACGCTCCTGCTTTTATGGGGACAAGAACGGATTTTGATTCGTATCAATTAGGAGTGAGTAAGCTCACTAGTTTTGGGTTGAAAGCCTCACTTTCTTACAACATTAACTACACAAATATCCTCGGCGCGACATTGTTGCCGGTAACTCAGTTCTACGATGCTAGACCCTTGTTGGAGTTTACTCAGAGTTTGTGGCGCAATGGATTTGGTGGAGAAACCGTCGCTCAGGCCGATCTGGCAAACGCGCAGGTTCTGGCAGCTGGCTACGGCGAGAGCTTTAAAGCCAAGGGAATCGCGAGTGAAGCGGAGATGGCTTACTGGCAGCTCTCACTAGCGCGAGCCAGGGTAGCGGTACAGGAACAAACTCTAGAACGTGCCAAGAAAATTCTGGATTGGGCTAAACGCCGTGTAAGCAACGATCTCGCGGATAGAGCAGATTTGCTGCAGGCGGAAGCTGCGTATGAACAGCGCACATTAGAACTACAACAAGCAGAAGACGATGAGGAGTCGGCCGCGCGGAAATTCAACTCCATGATGGAGGTGGACTCGGATGAAGTCGCGATGCAAGTTGAGAAGTTAGACCCCGGGAAGGTGCAAAGCCTCTCGGTGCCCAAGCGCGCGGAAATGCGCGACGACGTGAAGGCCGCGCAACAGCAGGAGCGAGTAGCCATCGCCAATACTGAATTGGTGCGCCAGCGCCTTTCTCCTTCGCTCGATATTATCGGTAGCTTGTCTTTAAATGCCCGTAACCCCAACTTGAATGCGGGCTTGGATGAATCCTTCACCACGCGCCATCCGTGGACCCAGATTGGTTTAAAATTCAACGTGCCCTTGGATCTGGGGCTTGTCTCGGAGGCGAGGCAGAGTGCTTTGGTGGAACGCCAAGGCGCGACTCTGGCTTATCAGCGCAAACTCTTCGAGCAAGAGCGTGAATGGAAAGACACGACCCGAAAATTCACCCAGGCCAAGAAACGTCTGGAACTAGCTGCCAGCATCGAAGACCTGCAGCACGAAAAGATTTCGCATGAGAAATCACGTCTCGATCGCGGCCGTACGACGACCTATCAGGTGATCTTAATGGAACAGGACTACTCCTTGGCGCGGCTGGCTAAGTTGATGGCCGCGACTGAAGTACTCAATATTTATTCCCGACTCAAAACGTTCGGAGGCAACCTGTGAATCTACCCGAGCTCTCAATTAAACGTCCCATCTTTGTAACCTGCATTGTCATCTTGATGGTGGCCGTTGGGGTGATTTGCATGCGGCGGTTACCCGTCGACTTGTTTCCCAATATTGAGTTTCCCATCGTGGTGACTCAGATTGGGTACCCGGGTGCCGGTCCCCAGGAAATCGAAACGCTGATTTCGCGTCCCGTCGAGGATCAGCTCAGTACGATCTCGGGTTTGAAGACTCTCCGTTCGATTAACCGCGAAGGAGCGGGAGTCATCGTTGCGGAATTTACTCTTGAAACGGACATCAAGTACGCCGAGCAGCAGGTGCGCGATAAGATATCGTCGGTAAAAGGTAAGTTGCCGGATGATATTTTGGAGCCTGTCATTCGACGCGTGGACCCAGCCGAGCAGCCCATTTTGATTGTTGCCGTGACGGGAGATTTAACCCCAGCCCAGTTGTTTGACCTCGCCGATGATAAGGTCCGGCCGAAGCTCGAACAGGTCCCTCAAGTGGGTTTAGTGGAAGTGATCGGCGGTCGCAAACGTGAAATCCACGTGAATCTCGATCGCAACAAACTAAAGAATCACGAAATTTCCGCATCCATGGTCGCGAGTCGCATTGCCGCAGCAGGACAGAACATTCCTGTGGGACGAGTAGACGAGGGGAAGAAGGAAACCGTCTTCCGAGCGCTGGCTGAATTTAAAACGCTTAAAGACATTAGTGATACGGTCGTAAATTTTGCCGGCAACGATGTGCCTGTGACGGTCGGCACACTTGGCGTGGTCGAAGACAGTTTGGTGGATGAAAATAGCCGCGTTTTTGCCAACGGCAAAAAATCCGTGTTCTTGATGGTTTTCCGTCAGTCGGGGTCTAACACCATTAGCGTTTCTGAAGGTGTGCGTAGCCGCATAGATAAGATCAATGAAGATCTCAAGAAAGTTCCAGGAAATGGAGCGCTTTCGGTGGTGCGCGATACCTCCAAGATGATCGCTGCTAACGTGACCGACGTGAAGGAATCGATCTTCATCGGGATCGTACTGACACTTCTCGTCGTCTACTTGTTCCTGGGAAGTGCGCGGTCGA
>JALHPX010000257.1 GCA_022842225.1 bacterium | reverse complement strand
ATTTTCAATTATGCCTCCAGCACGTCGACGAGACTTTGGACTGCGTCGGCAGACTTCTTCAGCATGGCCGTCTCTTCGGAGTTCAGATCAATGTTGATAACTTTTTCGACGCCTTTAGAGCCCAATTGAGCAAGGACACCGACAAAAAGATTCTTAATTCCGTACTCGCCTTGGAGATGCACAGCGCAGGGAAGAATACGTTTTTTGTCTTTCACAATCGCTTCCACCATATCGACGGAAGAAGAAGCGGGCGCGTAAAAGGCAGAACCGGTTTTCAACAGGTTCACGATCTCCGCTCCGCCATTGCGTGCGCGATCGACGATTTGATCGATTTTTTCCTTGGGCAGGAATTTCTCAAGCGGTACGCCGGAGATCGAGCAGTAACGGGCAAGAGGCACCATGGTGTCGCCGTGGCCGCCATATACAAAGCCATGCACGTCTTCGACTGACACGCCTGCGGCTTCTGCCACAAAGGTGCGGAACCGGGCGGAGTCGAGCACGCCTGCCATTCCAATTACGCGCTCTCTTGGAAAGCCGCTGACCTTCTTAGCGACGTAAGCCATCGCATCTAAGGGATTGGATACGACGATTAAAATCGAGTTGGGCGAATGCTTCGCTACTTTCTCGGTCACTTCGCCGACGATCTTGGCGTTGGTCTTTAGAAGGTCATCACGGCTCATGCCGGGCTTACGCGGAATCCCGGCCGTAATGACGACGACATCGGAATTGGCGGTGTCTGTGTAATCGCCTGTGCCAGTGATACGCAAATCAAAACGCTCGACAGGTCCGCACTCAAGCAAGTCGAGTGCCTTGCCTTTGGCCGTTCCCTCATTGAGATCGACGAGGACGACATCGCCGAGTTCTTTCGTGGCAATCCAGTGGGCCGCAGTTGCGCCTACGTTGCCCGCACCGATGATTGAAATCTTGGGTCGTTTCATGAGGTACCTTCTTTAGTTGCGTTATAAATTGCTAATAATGATTGAAGCGAATTCAGAGCATTTCACTTCTTTTGCACCCGGCATTTGCCGCGCAAAATCGTAAGTGACCGCTTTGCCCGCAATGGCTTTTTCCAAGCCGCGCACCATACTGTCGGCGACTTCTTGCCAGCCTAAGTGTTCGAACATCATCGCACCGCTTAGGATGACGGAGCCAGGATTTACTTTGTCTTGGCCGGCATATTTTGGGGCAGTGCCGTGAGTCGCTTCGAACACGGCGTGTTGATCGCCGATATTCGCTCCGGGGCTAATACCCAGGCCGCCGACTTGGGCGCTTAAAGCGTCGCTAATGTAATCGCCGTTTAGGTTTGGCAGCGCGAGTACTGCGTACTCTTCCGGACGCAATAGGGCCTGTTGGAACATGCTGTCCGCAATGCGATCTTTCACGACGATTTTGCCGGCAGGCGCTTTGCCGCCGTGGCTTTCAAATACGTCATTTTCAGTTATTTGCACGCCAGCAAAGTGCTCTTTGCAAACTTCGTAACCCCAATCACGGAACGCACCTTCGGTGAATTTCATGATGTTGCCTTTATGCACCAGCGTCAGACTGCTGCGCTTATGATCAATGGCGTACTCCATCGCCATCTTCACGAGGCGCTTGGAACCAAAGGGGCTCATAGGCTTAATGCCTAAACCCGAATCCGGGCGAATCTTGGTGCCCATGTTGGAATTAAGGAAATCGATAACTTTTTTTACTTCTGGCGATTCACTCTTCCACTCGATACCGGCGTAAACATCCTCGGTATTTTCGCGAAAGATCACCATGTCGACTTTTTGTGGTTCCTTCATTGGGCTAGGAACGCCATCGAAATACCGCACCGGTCGGACGCAGGAGTAGAGGTCGAGCAATTTGCGAAGCGCCACGTTGAGTGAGCGAATACCGCCGCCAACGGGTGTGGCTAACGGGCCCTTGATAGCGACGTAGTGCGATTTGATGATGTCGAGCGTCTCGTCTGGCAACCAGCTGCCGTTTTCTTTAAACGACTTTTCGCCCGCCATGACTTCTTTCCAGACGACGGATTTTTTGCCGCCGTAGGCCTTTTTTACCGCTGCATCAAAAACCTTTTGGGAGGCTTTCCAGATATCGGGTCCAGTGCCATCGCCTTCGATGAACGGGATGATGGGATGGTCAGGAATTTGAATCTTTCCATCTTTGCTATAGGTGATTTTTTCGCCGGATGTGGACATGGGAAACCTCAAAATAACGTTCCGCAAAATTATTGCGGGCTTTTGAGCCTTGTCAATCAAACTAGGTCGATTTCATAATGGCTCCCACTATGCGGACAGGAAACAAATACACAGTCAATTACTCAGTCGTTCTATTTTCGAAAGCGTTCGGGGTCGGCCTTTGGCTGATCCTCTATGCTATGAGCGGCACGGCGGGCGCCGAGCTCCTGCCGGACGAGCAAAATAACGTCGAAGTTTACAAAAAAGCCCATCCGGCGGTGGTCAACATCACCACCACGACTCTGAGACAAGATTTCTTTTTTGATGTCATTCCGCAACAAGGGAGCGGTTCGGGGGCCTTGATCCGAAACGATGGCTACATCGTCACAAACGATCACGTGGTGGGCAACGCCAACGCTGTGGAGGTGACTTTTTCGGATAAAACAACCGTTTCCGCCGAGGTTGTGGGAACAGATCCAGATTCCGATTTGGCCGTCATCCGGGTGGCGAAAGTGCCAGGAAAGACTTATCCAGCGCTGGCGTTTGCGGATCCGGAGAAATTGGCGGTGGGTCAAAAAGTTCTGGCGATTGGCAATCCCTTTGGTCTGGGTGGTTCTCTCACGACGGGCATCGTCAGCTCCATTGAGCGCGTGATTCGTACACAGACCGACCGCTTGATCAAAGACATCATCCAAACCGATGCTGCGATCAATCCAGGTAACTCAGGCGGGCCGCTCTTAGACAGCCAAGGCCGACTCATTGGTATCAACAGCCAAATCATTTCTCGCAGTGGCGGTAGTCACGGCATTGGTTTCGCGATTTCCGTGAAGACAGTGAAGATGGTCGTCGAGCAGTTAATTGCCTACGGCAAGGTACTGCGTCCGGATTTGGGTATGGATGTGTATCGCATTCCTCAGCCGCTTTTGGCGCAGCTGGGAGTGGCGGCTCCGCATGGGGTGATGGTGCTCGCGCTCGATCCAAAGGGCTTGGCCGCCAAGGCGGGTTTTCGTCGAGCCAACAAGCAGCTGCTATTGGGTTTCCGGCCGTTTCCAATCGGCGGAGATGTGATCTTCAAAGTCGACGATCGCGATGTGGTTACGGAGCGGGATTTGTTTGATTACGTTTTTGAAAAAAAGGTGGGAGATACCATTACGCTGCATTTTGCTCGAGGTGCGGTAAAAAAGCAGGTGGCTATCAAGCTCGCTCTGCCCACGGCACCAAGGCAGAAATCGATCTAGCGCACACGACGTTTCTTCGGAAGTTCGTGCACGGTTCCCATCGGAGGTTTGGGAGCTGTGATCAAGCGGTTTACTTGTTCGAGGAAAAATCCCGGTTTATCGGCGGAAGGCAACTGCACCGCATCCATCGGCAAGGGTACTTCCGCGCCGTCGGAGACCGCCCACATCCAAACGGAGTGCGGAGTTTTCTTGCGCAGGGCCACAATTGCCGGCGCAAGCTTTGGCGCATCGAGCACGTCTTCAAAGACCACAATGGCAGTGGCAGCGGCTAGCCAAGTAGCTTTGCTCTTCTTGGCGGCGGCCAAAAATTCCTTCGTCGAAACTTTTTCGACTTTCCAGTTTGTTTGGCTTTCCAGCGCTTGTTTTCCCAGCAGCGCAAAAGAGCGGTTACTGGTAACGAGAATGGCGTGGCCGGGGGTGGTATGGCGAGGGACTCGCTGTGCTGCCGTTCCTGCGGGCAGAAACCCCGCGCCGAAGTCGTTTTCTACGTCGGCAAAGCGCACGCCTACTTTAGCGGTGGCGCAATCAATGACCAAGCTCCGGGTGACATTTCTTCCGGTGTCCATTCCGCCAATTTGAAATCCTTGGTCGGTTAACCACATTTGAGCGGCAAAAAGCGCATTGGTCT
This sequence comes from bacterium, assembly GCA_022842225.1. Taxonomy (GTDB): domain Bacteria; phylum Bdellovibrionota; class FAC87; order UBA2466; family UBA2466; genus JALHPX01. Next base: position 1,115 of record JALHPX010000257.1, on the reverse strand, counting down.
GCCCGGCGCTGCAACCAAAAATTTTTGCGGTTATCTGGTCGGACGGAATTTTTAGTTCGTCGCAGAATTTCTGTTTGAGCGATCCCAAAAGTTCAAACAGCTCGCTGACTACAAAGGCATTGGGATAAATAATTACGCCGCAGAGATTCTGTGAAGCGCAGCAAAGGACAATGACGAGTTCGCGATTGACCTCGTCGATCCATACCTGCTTTTTGGCGCGGTAGATGTAAACACCAGCCGTTTGGGTCGGAATGCGGGTGCGCAGCATAAGATGTCCAATTTTTTAGATTCGTACAGCGAGGAGAGCTACTGTAATTTTACCACCAGCGGCATCAATCTCCCAGCGAAGCCTTCGACAAGCGCCACCAGCTCAGGTGAGAAGGCCGAGAGCTTATGCGCATCAATATCAATTTCGGCAATCGCGTGTCCGGCGGAATCTCGAATAGGAACAACAAGTTCCGATTTCGTTTCTAAGCTGCAAGAAAGGTAGCGCGGATCTGCGCCGACATCGTCGATATTCAGCGTGCGATTCTCTCGCACTGCGGCGCCACAAATTCCAGCATCCGTCGGTATTTTGATGTGCGGCGAGGGTGCACCGCGAAAGCTCGTAAGAAGCAAGTCGCTGCCCTCCACTCTGTAGATCCCATACCAATTAAAGTCCGCGTGCGCGGCTTTTTGATTGGCGACTTCAATGTCTAACAGCACGGCCGCTTCGAGGTTTTTGCATGCGAGCAAACAAGACATTTGTGCAGCTAAGTCGCTTAGCTTGCTCACCTGTCCATCGAGAGTGGGCTTGCGGAAATACAAGGTCAGTTCCCCTGCCACGCGATCTAAGAACGCAAGGGGTGTCGCAACCGAGAAGGCGACCGAGGACTCTGCAGAAGGCTCTCCTGCGGTAAGAGAGATTTCGGTCGGAGAGCTAGTATTTAGTCTCCACCCACAACACCCCTCGTCGACCGGGAATGCTTGATTGATAAGGTTCTCCAGGTGACTACGCAAAACGAGATTTTGAGAGCTCAGCGTCATAAGTGGAAAGTAGTTAACGCAACGTGTGCTGACAAACGATTTAGCCAAAAGGATAAGGATTTCTACGGCAAGAGGTCTGGGGAGACCGA
>JALHPX010000256.1 GCA_022842225.1 bacterium | reverse complement strand
GCAAAAGTGCCGGCGGAGCCTTGCAATAGGGTGACCCGATTGCTGATGCCTAGTTTTCTGGCCTGCGCCCTTCCTTCTTCCAGTGCCTCGGCGCTGGGCTCAACACCAATCACACGCATTTGGGGCTGTTGATTTGCCAATTCAATGATGTAGCCAGCAGAGCCGCATCCCAGATCCAGAACTAAGGGAGATTTCAGGTGCAGAGAGCGAATAAATTCTTGTGAAAGAGGAATGGCACCTAAACGTGAGATCTTACAGCTTCCTTTGCCCACCGATCCCAAATTACGGGTAGCGATCGGAGCACCCTTCCGCAGACTTTCAGGGAGGCTAGCAAACGTCTCGCTATAACCGTCTACCAGCATTTCGTAATGCCCCCGTACCGCCTCAAGCTGATGGCCCACGGAGGTTAGTAGATACCGCCCATCGCGCACTTCCAAGACTTCCTCATCTACTAATGTGCGTAAGTATTCTAGAGTGGCCGTCTCATTTAGATCCAGAGCATTACCCAGTTCCTCCAGCGAGGCTGGGTTTTCCTTCAGGTGTTCATAAATTCCGGTCTTAAAAAGTGTGTTGATTGCGTGGCTAACATAATGGCCTCGTATCGGCTGCAAAAGCTGCGTCAGTTTGGTCGGGGCTTCTCCGGCTTTCGCTATAAGGGCGATACACGATGACTGGGGCGCCGTCGCTCCTTGCGCCAGACCGGCGCTGAGAACTACAAATTGTAGCATAATTTTAAGCATTTAAGTTGATCTGCCCGCCTTACGTGACGCACCGTATCAGTAACGGTAAAATAACGACAATTTATAATAAATATGGTGATATAAGTTATTGTAATGGATATCGCCCCAGCCCAATTGGACGCTTTTGTCGAAGTTGTGAAGTCTGGCAGCATCAGCCAAGCAGCTAAGAATCTCTTCGTTACCCAACCCGCAATTTCTCTAAGACTCAGACAGCTCGAAACAATTTTGGGGACACAGCTTCTAGTTCGAGCGAAGTCCGGAGTCCAAATAACTGAGGCAGGGCATCAACTGCTGAAATACGCCAATATCCGTAAAGCATTAGAAGAGGAATTACTTGCTCGATTCATTTCGCCCGAACCCGGTGAAATTCGGGGACATCTTAAAATCGGCGGGCATTTTTCCATAGTAAACCATGTGGCCATCCCTGCGATTGCGCCTTTCATAAAAGAGAATCAAGGGGTGATGTTGCAATCGGTCGTAAAAGAAGATGATGAGTTGCCGCCGCTGCTTACAAACGGCGAGGTTGATTTCATGTTCCTACAGCACCCGTTGGAACAGCCAGGCTTCGTCTCGCAGTACCTCGGGTCAGAAGAGTACGTGATGATTGAACCTCGCGATGCTGAGGTGCGGGAAGGTGTCTATATCGATTCCGATCCCTCCGACGTAATTTCGAGAGATTTTTTCAAACTCCAGAAGAACGCCCCTTCCCAGTATTCCCGCTGCTTTCTCCATAATGAGGCGGGGATATTGCGTGGAGTCTTGGCGGGTATTGGGCGTGGTGTAATTGCAAAAAATGAGATTCCACCAGATAGTCGCGTTCGGATACTGACCAAGTATCGGTCCCTGAAAATCCCGTCATACTTGCACTATATGGAGCAGATCCATTTCACCCGTCTTCAATTAGGCGCCCGGGATGCGTTCATTAAAAATTGCCAGCGTTACCTCGCGAAGGAATAACGACCTACTTATTTCTTTTCAGAGAACTTCTGTTTCCAGTACGGATAATTGATGAAGACACTCTTCTTGTTCATGACAATAGCGCCAGAGAAATCCATTTTGTTGTAGTTAAACGTTGCCAGCAACCTGTCGAGGAATGCATCGGCGTCCTTCGCATTGGAAAAACCCGCAGCAGGTGGTAACAAACCCAGCCTCCGTTTAAACGACGCACGAAAATCGAAAGCTCTGCGAAAGCTCTGATAGTTGGCCCGTTGGTTCTTGATTGGGGGCGAATATTGAAAGTATCTACTCGTTCGGGCTGATACCTCCAAACGAAGCTTGGAGACGCTTCGGCAGCTGCATTCACCGCATCCGAGGCCTCTACAAAAGTCCTTGCGCCGTGGATTCCCAATTGCGAGCTAGCACGGCGGTTATAGCCCGCGCATTTCCCGAATGCGGTCGAGCTGATCCAAGACCTCGGCGTTCGGGGTCGTGAACTCGTACACTTCGACCTCCACTTTCAGATCCGCATCCGGTCCAAATGCCTCGCGAATGCTCTTCAAGCGTCCGTTGCCGTCGAAAAGCACGACTCGCCCTTGTCGATCGCGTACGCCGCGCATCTTGCCCTTCGATGCGATGAGTCGACCCTGCATTTCCGCGGTCAGCGTGCCGGTTTGCAGAATCAGATCTTTCGCTTCGATCAGCGCTTGGGCGCGCTCAGCCACCTTGTCTTCCGCCACTCCCCGCATGGGGTGAATGCTCGCCAGATCCGATAGCTTCACCGGCAGGCCGATGGAGTAATTGGCTTCATGCTCAATAGTGCGAGTCATGCTCCACTGGCTCAGCATCGCGAGATCCAGGCCGCGCAGTTTTTGCAGCATCGCGACCACCCGTTCCGTCATGCTTTTCTTCGGGGCGGCCGGTTTGACACCGCCCTTGTAGACGGGCACGAATTCGATGCCAGGAAACTGCAGCGTCATGAACGCAATGATCGCATCCAGTTGTTCGTGGGTGGGCTGATAGGAACCGGAGTCGTTGGTGATGTAAACGCGGCCGTCGATGCCCTTGAAAATCTCCCCGGCAAATCGGACGTCGGGATTATATCCCGCCACCAAGACGTGCTTGGTCATGATCCAGTCCATGATCTTGGAGAGCCCGCCGTTGAGGAACGAGATGCTGATGTTGGTCGGGGTTACCACAAGATTGAACTTCGCCGGCGCGGCATCGGTATGCGTCGGCAAGGTGCGGAAGATGTCCGCCACCGACATCATGCGCGGCGAGAGCATTTCGTGGATCAGGTGTTTGCGCAGCCACTTGACGTGGGCTTCGCGAAAGGCCCACTGCTGCTTGAAGCGAGTGAAGAGATCATTTTTGCTTTTTTCAAACGCGGTAATCGGTTTGGGAAGAAACGCGTTGAGATCCGCGCGATCGGTGGTCTGCACATCGTAAATATTGTGGGGCCCTAAGACTTGCCCGGAAAGCGTGCCGAAAAGACTCGGGCGCGAAACCGAAACGGCGAGTGAGTGCGCGCGGGCGGGCGTCAAGTCGCGGGGTTCGGTCTGGATCAACCAAGGGCGCTGATCGCCGCGGGTGAGAAACTCCTCGAGTTTGCGCCAGAAGAACGCGTCGGGATACGCATAGGCTTCCCAACTGGGGTGTTTCTTCAGCCAATGGCGACGCAGGGTATCCAGCTCCGCGAGGGCTTGTCGGTAGCCAAACCATTTCAGACCGCTCGGGGTGGTGCGGAACATTTCAAATTCGATGCGCTGCCCTTGGTAGTAGAGGCCTTCGCTGATCAAAACGTGCAGCATGCGCGCGGGGAAATAGATCTCGCTCAACGGTCGACCGTCGCGCGTCGTGAACCCGGCCTGCTCCCAAACCCGGCAGTTGGCGTTGACGCAGGTCCAGCTTTTGGTGTGGTTCTTGGGATCGCGGCTAGCCTTTCGCAGATCCGCCTTGGCCGCTTCGGGCAGATTGGTCGGCCGCAAGAAGACGCTCGATTGCACGATGCCGCGAGCGCCGAGATCGACGTTCTCCGCTTCTTTGCGTTTCACCGAATAGGCCGCATACTTCTCAAACCCGGGCTCTTCGCCTTCGCCCTTGGGGTAGACGGTGAAGACATTGGGCACGCCGAAGCCAATCAAAACGTCGTCGCGGTGTTTCAACAAACCAGAAAGCGCAATCACCGGCAGACCGCCAACATTTTTCTCCCGCACTTTATCCGAGGCATCGAACATCAGTGTCGGCGCGCCGAAGTGCTGTTCGTAGTGCAGGTTGTAGTCGCTGCCTAGTAACCAGGGGCAGGAATAGACCGAATCCTGGGGGACAACTGGATCGGTATCGGAGTTGGCGAAAGCCGGGAAGGTGAGCAGGAAAAGGACGCCTAAAAAAGCGCGTAGCTGAGTTTGCATCGGGCATGGAAATACGCTCTCCGGGGGGGCGAAATCAAGCTTTCCGAAGGTAGGCAGATCCCCCGAGAGAATTTAGTCGGTCAAGTCTTGGGTGTTTTTCGGGCCCACTGGGGTTTGGCCCTTAAAACCTTGGGGTAGATGGGACACTTCGGATCGTGGGCACCCGGCAGAAAACCGGTGCTCATGAGAAATTCCCCGACAATCTCCCCGCCGGTAAAGCGAAACGTCTTTTTGAAGAGCTTTACCCATTCTTCCTTGGACTTTGGGTGCGCTTGTTCCAGCCAGGCCGAAAATGAGCCGAACTCGTTCTGCAGCCGTAGCAGGGTCTTCGCGTTCTCGATCGCGGCTTCGATTTTAAGGCGATTGCGGATGATGCCGGCGTCGGCCATCAGGCGCCTGCGGTCAGCGGCGGTATAAGCGGCAACTTTGGCGATGCGAAATCCGCTATAGGCTTTGCGAAAGGTCGTTTCCTTCTTAAGGATCGTTTCCCAGCTCAGGCCCGCCTGATTGATTTCGAGAATCAGTCGACAAAAAAGCTCGTCGTCGGACTTGATCGGAAAACCGTAGAGGCGGTCGTGGTAGGCACCATGAATCGCTCTGCGTTCACCTTCCATCGTTTTGAGAGCTCGGCAATAAGACACCTCTTACCCTTAAATCAGTTTAGCCTTGCCCGTCACTGCCTTGATTCTTGTCGTCGAAACATGCTACTGCCCACCCCATGAAATCTTTCGGGTTCCTTCTCATACTCCTCCTGGTGGCGCCGGCCTTCGGCACCGACCGTGATACGTGCGCTCAAAAGGTGATGTTTGGCCCGGCCAACGGAGGTTGGCGTCGGGTGAGTTTTCGGCAGGGCGATCGGGTGGGGATTCCGCGGGTCATGCTCGGAATGCGCGCAGTGTTCGTGCTCCCGGAGGAAGCCCGCCAAATCTATGGTGTATCGGAGCTAGCAGGCGTGATCGAAGGCTTGCCGTCCTACGATGGAACCACCGTCAGCGGCGATTTTGTCGTGCGGCTGGATAACGGCGGACGTGAAACCATTCCGGCCGGGACTTTCGAGGAACTTCG
>JALHPX010000255.1 GCA_022842225.1 bacterium | reverse complement strand
CGATCGGGGACAGTGCCAGGGCAAAACGCCGCAAGGTACTCGCTGCGGGTGTAAGCAATGGACAGAGATCCACCACATACGGCCAGTCGCTTTGGGCGGGTCCAACGATCTAGAGAATCTTCTCACGCTTTGCAGCAATCACCATCGGCTGGTGCACCAGCGGTTAGACTACAGTGCCAACCCTTTAAGCAAGAGAACCCAAGAAGCGCGGGCAGTGCACGTCCCCACTTTCCGACCAGACGCGGAGAACAGGTAGCTCTTATTCGACGACAAAATGACGGATCGCGTCGCCGCTTGGACGTTTTTTTTGGTCTAATAGATCCAATGAGAAAAATGCACTCGCCTGGTTTTCTAACTGCCCTAGCGCTCTTCACCCTTCAAAGCTCTTCGTGGGCTGCGGTCTACCTAAAATCCGACGTGCAAAAAAAGCTCGATACGGCTGATTTAGTTGCGGAAATTTTGGTGGTGGGACGGGAGGCAGTTTCAGATCCGGCCTACTTTACTGCGTTGCGCGTGCAGGCCACTGTCCAGCGAGTCCTCGCTGCCCGCACTAACCGCGAACAGTCGGTACAAGTCGGCGACCGCATTGAAATCCGAGCGGCCGGCGGAGAACGTAATGGAGTGGGCGTGCTGCTCTCAGGCCACCCTCGCCCGTACTTGAATCAGCACTACACCGCCTACTTAAATCGACAAGAAGATGGCGTCTACGCCATCACTGGCTTTGATAGAGGGCTGATTCCTATCGGTGGTGTCGATCGGCAATACTCCCGCAATCGTACCGACGGTACAAACGGCGAAGGCGATGGGCCTTTTCTACGCTGGAATCCCAAATTCTTTCCCGTCCCCTATTATATCGACGCAACTAGCATGCAGACGCACGCTGACTTTTTGCCCGCGATTGATCTGGCATTTAAAGCTTGGGCAACGCCAGAGAACCTCACCATTCAGTTTCTCTCGATGGGTTGCTCGGACAAGGCCCGCATTGAGAACGATGGGCTAAACAATATTATTCTGCTCACCAGCAGCTGGCCGTTTGACGCTGATGCCGTAGCTATCACGCGCTCGTTCTACGTCTCTGGCGATGAAGCGCATCCCGGCGCTATTCTCGACGCCGATATTATTCTCAATGGATTTGCTCACGATTTCACGACGACAAATGTCGCCGGCAAACACGATATCCAAAGCATCATCACCCACGAAACAGGCCACCTGCTCGGACTCGGCCACGAAATCGACCCCAAAGATTCCAATGCCGTGATGTATGCTTTTGCGGCTCCCAATGAATTAAATAAGCGGACACTCAAAGCAAACGATCTCAACGGCGCGCAGGAAATGTATCAGGGTTTGGCTGACAAAGTCCCGCCGACCTCCTCGTCCACAATGTGCCAGCTCCGTTCAGGCCAAGGCGGTTGCGCCAGCGTGCCTTGCCCAGTTCCTCCCGGTCCATTGGCGAGCCTGGGCGCACTTCTACAATTTTGTCTGCTTTTTTCTGGAGTGTGGATTGGGCGCCTGATGATCGCCCGCCGCTAGTCGCACTAGACTAGGACTGCATCTTTTCTAATTCCGCCCACCGGGCATAGAGCTTCTCTACTTGTAGCTGGCTATCGGCGATATTTCGATAAAGCTCCGCAAGCTTACTAGCGTTGCTGATATTGTCGGGCATCTGGCTCTCTGCCTGCAGCTGCTCAAGCTTCGTCTCTGCCTCCAGGATCCGGGCTTCCATCGTCGATAATTCGCGGGTTTCATTAAACCCAAGGCGCTTCTTCTTCGTAGGAGCAGCAGCGGGAGCGGCGTTCACCGCCTCTGGCTCACGTGCCGGAGATTTTGGAGCGACGGGTTTAGGCCGCTCATTCTTCCAATTTTCCCATTGATTCAAATCCGCAAACGAAGTGACCTTGCCGCTGCCGTTTTCCGAGAAGGCATAAATCTGCGTCGCCACTTGATCCAAGAAATAGCGATCGTGGGTGACGAGTAAGACCGCGCCATCAAAATCAATCAGACATTCCTGCAAGACATCGAGAGTGGCAACATCGAGATCATTTGTAGGTTCATCGAGCACCAGAAGAGTCGCGGGCTGCAACATGAGCCGAGCGAGCAGCAAGCGGCTTTGCTCTCCGCCCGACAACCGCTCAACTGGCATCTCAGACTGCTCTTTGCGAAACAGAAATCGATCGAGATAACCATGAATGTGAACCAGTTTACCGCGGTAGTTCACCTGGTCGCCAGTAGGCGAAAGCGTTTGGCGCACCGTCGACTTGGGATCGAGCGTTTCGCGGTTCTGCTCAAAGTAGGCAACCTGCAAACCATCGGCGCGAATCAACGTTCCCGAATCGGGTTTCTCAGTCCCCAGCAAAAGACGGATCAACGTGGACTTGCCAGAACCGTTTCGCCCCAAGAGCCCATAGCGGTCGCCCGGGCCGATGAAAATATCGAGATCGCGAATGAGAACTTTATCGCCATAGGCCTTGGAGATCTTTTTCCCCTCAATAAAACGCTTTGGTTTCTTGCCTTGCGATTCAAAGGAGAGCCGAGCGGTGCGAGATTGATTGCGGCTGGAAATTTCTTCCACCTGATCTTGCAGTTCGTACGCAGCATTGATGCGCGCCTGCTGCTTCGTAGTACGAGCCTTGGGCCCGCGACGAAGCCATTCGGTTTCGCGCCGCATTTTATTTTTTAACGACGATTCCAGCTGTGCCTGCGCAGTAAGTAGCGCTTCTTTGCGCTCCAAGTACGTTGCATAGTCGCCTCGTACACTGAGTAAGCCCTGCGGGTTGCGTTTATCTAGTTCCAAAATGCGATTGGAGACACGCTGCAAAAATAAGCGATCGTGGGTAATAGTGACCGTGGCAAAGCGCGCCTCGGCCAAAAACTCTTCCAGCCAAAGAATGCTCTCAATGTCGAGATGGTTGGTAGGTTCATCGAGCAAGAGGAGCTCTGGGCTCTTTACCAACTCGCGCGCCAGGGCGACACGCTTTTTCCAACCGCCCGACAGACTTCCTACTTCTTCGTAGGCAATCTCGGAAAGATCCAATCGAGAGAGAATCTGCCCCAGCTCTCGGCTATCATGCGCCATTCCCGGGGCACCGGATCGGACCACTTCCTCGACAGATAAGTCAGACGGCAAAACAGGCGTCTGCTGCAGAAACCCAACCTTTAACCCCCGCTGCATCGAGATTTCGCCCGAGTCGGGAGTTTCTTCGCCTGCGAGAATTTTTAGGAGTGTGGACTTGCCGGCCCCATTAGGACCAATCAACCCAATGCGCTCGTCGGATTCCACGACGAAATTGAGCTCCTCAAAAAGCGTGCGTGCTCCAAAGGACTTACGAATTTTTGCTGCCGTAACGAGAACAGACACTTATGGATTTCCCACAACCATGGAAACGTAAAAACGCTTTCCTTTGATTTTGCCTCTTTGCAGACCCTTCACCGCGGTAAACGCAAAACGCTTGTCCACGGCGACATATGAAACATAGTCCCGAATTTCGATCTTGCCGATGGATTTTCCATCCAGCCCGCAATCCTCGCCAGTCAACGCGCCTAGGATATCGCCTGGTCGCATTTTCTGTTTTCGGCCTGCGCCAATTTCAATGGTCTCTAATTCCTGCGCAGCATCTGCTTTGGGCACTACAGAAACAGCGACAGCCGGTGCCAAGACCAGATTTAATTTCTGACCAGTCAGCGCTTCAATGCGATCGAGCTTCGCCTGCTCTTTCGGCATGAAAAGCGAAATCGCTGTGCCGGCTTTTCCCGCCCTGCCCGTGCGGCCAATGCGGTGCACGTGGATCTGCGGATCGGCCGCCATTTCAAAATTAAATACGGCATCGAGCCCCGCGACATCGAGCCCGCGCGCCGCCACATCTGTGGCAACCAAAATCCGGGTACTGCCATTGCGAAACCGCGCCATCACCCGATCGCGTTCGCGTTGCTCTAAATCGCCATGGATCTTATCCGCACGCAGGCCAGCTTCTTTCAAAGCGAGTGTCAGATCGTCAACGCTGTTCTTAAAATTACAAAACACAATCACCGATTCATAAGCGCGCTGGCGCAAGATGCGCACCAGCGTGCCAACGCGGTTTTTTTCGTCGACGGAATAAAATGCCTGCTCAATCTGGGGCTTCTCTTCAGCGCTCCCTTCGAACTTCACCATCTTTGGTGACTTCTGAAAGCGTTGACTTAGTTGCTCAATCGTCGGCGGGAACGTCGCTGAGAACAGCACCGTTTGCCGATCTGACGGCATAAATTGCATGATGGCTTCCATCGCATCGCGAAATCCCATATCGAGCATGCGATCGGCTTCATCCAAAACCAGAGTACTCACACCACTGAGGTCGATCCGGCGACGCTCCACTAAGTCCAACACGCGGCCTGGCGTTCCAACAGCAATATGCAAACCGTGTTGAATCGTGCGGAGCTGAGTCCACATTGGCTCACCCCCGACTAAGGTTGCGACCAGCAGATCTTTGCGGCAGCGCCCCGTGGTGCGAATGGAACGGGCCACTTGCTCTGCTAGCTCACGAGTGGGGCAGAGCACCAGCGCCTGCAACGTGCGCTCCGCGGTGCGGATTTTTTCCAGTATCGGCAGGGCAAAGGCCAGGGTTTTCCCGCTACCGGTCTGCGACTCGCCAATCACGTCGAGCCCCTGCCGCAACAGCGGAATGGCCATGGCCTGAATGGGGGTAAATTTTTCGTACCCCTGCTTTTCTAAGGATTTCCACAGCTCAGGCGGAAGATCGTGCTTTTTGAAATCGAGTTCCATAATTAAGAGAGAGGTAGCGGTTTAGCATTCCGCGGCGGCAAACACAAATTTGGCAGCCGCTTCCCTTTGGCAAATGAATCCCGCCGTTTTCGGTGGTAGAAGCAAAGAAGTGCAACAAGATCCGACACCTACTACCGCTCCTGACACGCTTTTGGAGACTTTGCAGCAGCGTTTTTCCCTAAAAACTTTTCGCCGGGGACAGCGCGAAGTCATCGAAACCCTTCTCGGCGGACGGGACGTCCTTTGCGTCATGCCGACCGGCGGGGGGAAAAGTCTCTGCTATCAACTCCCGTCGCTACTCGTCGAGGGGATCACCCTCGTCGTCAGTCCTCTCATCGCGCTGATGAAGGATCAAGAGGACCAGCTTCGCCGGCTCGGCATCCAGGCAGCGGCACT
>JALHPX010000254.1 GCA_022842225.1 bacterium | reverse complement strand
CGCAGCCATCCCTACGCATCTGTCGTCGATTATCTGGAGTACCTGGTGGAGCTAAAAAGCATGGGCAAGCCCGACTGAGTGTCGGCTCGCTATTCCATCCAAATCAAACGAAGGGCATCAAGGCGGATCGAAGCTTCTTTTAAAGCATCCATCGTCCACTGCTTCTTCTCGTCGTGACGTTTGATTTCTTTGGTCGAAACAGTGCCGTTGCCCTTACGCAATTGCTCGAGGCGAATCTGCTCTTCGGTTAAGCGCATATGCGCTGCTAATACGGCGGCTTTGATCACCGGATCGCACTGCTTGCGAACAAACGCAGAAGCTTTATCGACGAGCGGAGGCAACACGCGTTCTAATTGCTCCAAGTAAGGCCGCACCTTGGCGTCTGCAAGGGGAGTCAGGGCCATCGGATCGAGCTTAAGAGTCGCACCATCTAAAATCTTGCCGCCAGAGTCCATAAATACCTGGATGGCCTGGAGTGGCAGGTAGCGCTGAGTCTCCAATGCTGCAGGCGCGCTGGCTTCTAGTACAAACGAAAGCTGCAGAAGGATCCCGTCCCGCTCCATTGGGTGGTGTTCCCAGCGGCTCACCGAAGCGCGCCCTTCGTTTCGGTCGAGGAGCAAGCTAAGTGCCCCTTGCACCATCGGGTGATCCTGAGTGAGGAATGTGATCTCTTCGCGAGCCAATGCCACTTCGCGCTTGTATGTGACCAACTTGTCTTCATCGTTGCGAAGTTCTGGGAAATTATCGACGAAAGTCAGCGAATGCGCGTTGAGCCGCATGATGCCCTGATCATCAATGCGCTCATTTTGAACGCCAAAGTAATCAAACACCATGTCCATGTACTGTTTCAGACTCGGAGAGCTATCAATGTCCGCCACTCGCTTGCTGAGTGCGAGACCGGATTTTTTATTAAAGGAGTTAAAATCCACCAGCGCATCGACGCTGCTTTGGTACTCCGCTTTTACCGATTCATACTGCGCACGCGTTGCCGCGATTAAGTCCTTGAGTTTCTGCTCTCGCTTAGCGAAGGACTTGGATTTGGGCAAGTAAGCCGTCAATGTATCGACGATTTCTTCCTGTAACTTCTCAACGATCCCAGGACCACCGTTCCAAACGCTCTCAAAGCTGCCGAGGCCTTCGCTGTACCAACGAAAAAGCACTTCTTCCAAAGTGTCTTCGACATACGGCACATGGATCTCAAATTGTTCGCGTTGTCCGATCCGATCCAAACGGCCGATTCGCTGCTCGAGTAAATCTGGATGGTGAGGCAAATCCCACAAAATCAATTGATGCGCGAACTGAAAATTGCGACCCTCGCCGCCAATTTCACTGCAAATCAAAAGTTGCGCGCCATCGGGCTGGGCAAACCACGCTGCTTGGCGATCTCGCTCCACCAGATCCATGTCTTCGTGGAAGAGTGCGCGCTTCACTGCGATATTTGTGCGCAAGAAATCATCTAACTCGGCAACGCGACGTGGGCTGGAGCAAAGCAGGAGCGCTTTGTTTTTTCCGAGCTTGGTCAACATGTCCAGCAGCCAACGCCCGCGCTCCGCAAACCCTTGCTTGGAGGTGCGCTGTCCGCCCGCTAAGGCCATCAGCATTGGCGGCTTGTGGTCTTTAAGCCCGGTTTCTTTCCACTGTTTGGCAGTCTCTTCATCGGCTTTTAGTGGGTAGGCATGCAGCACCCGCTTCGGGAAACCACCCAGCCGTTGTCGACGATTACGAACAAACACCCGCCCAGTGCCGTGGCGATCCACTAACGCACTCATTACGCGGTCTAAGCCGCCGTCTTCTTTAATGACAGTAACGGCGTCTTTAATTTCTGGATCTTTAGAAAACTTTTTCTTGAGCGAAGCTAAGGCCTCTTTATCCGAGCCTTCGGAAGTCCAAACCCGCTGCGCTAACTCCGCCGTGGTCTTGATCTCTTCCATTTCTTTTCTGAAATCTGCGAATTCCGAAAACCGCTGCGGATCGACCAAGTGCAACAGACCAAACTGGGTTTCAAGACCCTTTTGGCGAGGAGTCGCCGTAAGGAGCAACATGCCATGCGCGCGATCCGCGAGAATTTTTGCGGTTACCCAGGCATCGCTAGGCTGCTCTTCATCCCACTGTAAATGGTGGGCTTCGTCGATAATTAAAAGATCCCAGGCCACTTCCGCGGCTTGCTTCAAGCGCTCCGGATTTTCCAACAGGAAATCAATCGAGCAGATGATGCGTTGATTCACCGCAAAAGGACTCGTCTCCTGGGACGACTCTTCCTGTTCGCTGCGCTCTTCATCGAGAATGGTGAACATCTCGCTAAAGCGACGATACAATTCAGCCAGCCACTGAAACTTTAAATGGTCCGGTACTAAAATCAGCACTCGCCCTGCACGCCCCAAAGAGCGCAAAGAGCAATAAATCAACCCGGCTTCGATCGTCTTCCCGAGTCCGACTTCGTCACCCAGAAGTACCCGCGGCACTTCCCGGCTGGCGACTTGGCGAGAGACGTAAAGTTGGTGGGGGAGCAAACCGACCCGAGCGCCCACTAGCCCCCGGACTTCCGGGTCTAAACTCTGACTACGGAGCTGCCAGCCTTGCAGGCGCAGATCGTAGCTGCGATGCGGGCTCCAACGGCCTAGGAGAAACTGGTTCAGAGCCCCTAGGTCTTCCAATTGGTGGTGCAGCTCATACTCCCACACGGATTCGCCCTTTTTTGCGCCGTGGTAGCAGTATAAGTTTTCGGAAAATTCGATCTTGGTGATGACAAAGCCTTCGCCGTTTTTGTGTACGGCCTTCTGGCCTACGCGAAGGATAAACCGTTGAATGGGGGCACTGTGTACGGCGTATTGACGTACCACTCCCGCAGCGGAAAAAAGCACCTCTACTCGATTACGACCTTGAATCCCGACAACCATCCCAAGACCAAGCTCGGGTTCATTTTGCGCAAGAACTCTCTGACCGATAACGAGTGAGGTATTCGTGGACGTGCCGTGGCCTCGTGTGGACTGCATAGAGCGGGCTCAATTATTACGGTGTCTTGCAATAAAGAGCGAGCACTATTTTAGGACTCTCTATTTATTGGGGTCTACGTATTCCCGAGCGGCCTTAAAGCCAATCATCTCGAACATGCGCAGAGCGCAGGTTTTGGACCGCTCAGCCACGAAATACTTGGCGATTTTGAACCAGGTCTGGGAGGTACCGAACCTGGCTTTGGCAGCCCCAATGGCATGCCAGAACGCCTTATCCTGTAGCTGATCGATGAGATTCTTGGAGTTTTCGGTGCCCACCAACTGAACCGGATCCCCTTCCAAGCCCGTTGAATCCTGGCCCGTGAGTGTATCCGTGGTTTCGTTAATGGCCGAAATGCCTTCCTGCAACCGAGCCAGATTGGGTGGGAAATCGAGCAGCCCATGCCGCCAGAGATTGTAGATCCACTCCGATGGGCCCCAATACTGGCGGTTTTGCCGTAACTCTCGCACCTTGGCTTTCACATACGCGATGACTTGGCGTTTACGATCCTGGAGTTCCTTTTGGCGTTCAGGCCCCAGCCCTTCGGTCTTGGCAATGCGACCAGAATTCGAAAGGTCCCACAAGATGGCGCTAATTACATCGGGATCGTTGATGGAGCCGCCGAAGCCCAAGCTAAGGAGAGCGTCGATATCTGAAACCTTCAATCGGGTCACTAGCCCCCAATCGATGAACCAAAGTTCGTACTCCTTGACGCCATCCGGAGCGATGCCGAGATAAGCCAGCGGATTGTTGCCGGTGTGGCCGTCTAAATTGGCAAAGCCTAAATGCTCTACTGGAGGCGCTGCCGCCGCTATTTCTCCGGGGCTCAAAGTACCTGTCTTTTCTGTGTCAACAATCGGCTGCACGGACCCCAACGAAGCCGTCCGGGGTCCAAAGATCAGCTCTTCGAAGAACTGACTAAATAAAACGCGTGCCGCCAGTGGAGAAGCCGTTTGGTGCCGACGCACAAATTCGCTGGTGGGCATGATGCCGCGGGCAACATCCATCACCATGATCTGGGATTTCGGAGTCGCTTCCATGATCGCTGGAACCCGCAGAATAAACCGAATCGGCCCTTCCTCAGAGTGTACTGTGATCTTGCGGCCATCAAACCGGCGATACGCTTCGCGCTGATTGGCGACTGTTAAGCCGACATCCAACTCACGTCGCAATTCGACAGACAAGCTGCTGATTTCGCGCAACACCTGATTGGACAGGCGCTTATTGTCTTTCGTCGACGAAGATCCGAACACGACCTGCGCCAGTTCGTCGGCAAGGTACGTTGCGATCTCCACGCCATCTTCCAGACCGCGTTCCGAATCAGGCTTAAGTACCTTAGCTACTTTCACCGTTCCGGTTTTGCTGTCGCGGATAGGGTGGACGACAAAGAACTTTCCAGCGCCTAGCGATTCAGGATCGATTTGATCGAAGACCTTAGCCTCTTCTCCCTCCACCGCCTGCTCTGCAAGCGAGACCGACGCGTATTCCGCAGTCGGTGCGATGTAGCCGCTGCTATCCGTCTTCAAAATCTTTTTCAAAGCAGTGGGTGGAACTTTACGATTCGAGCTCTGAAGCTTTTTCTTAATCGCCTCGAACAAACCGGCACTGCGCGGCCCACGCTGCACCAAACTCTGTGTAATGGGATCCGCGTATTTCAGAATGACGCCGAGAATATCGCTGTCTTTTCCCGAGCGCGTGACGGGCAATACTAAGAGCTCCAAGATGATGTCTTTTAAAAGATCCTGGCGCACTAAGTGCGGGTACCGCTCAATGAAAACCGTAATCGCCGCAGCTTGATTCGCCCGGTTGCCTTGGTTAGCGAAAGCCTCGTTCACGTCCGTCATGCGTTTTGCTTCTTTGGCAAAAAGCTGAACGACTTCTCCCAATGCGGACTCGAATGCTTCAATGACAGTTGGATAGACACCAAAAATTGTTAAAAGATAACTCCCTGAGATCCCTGGGAGAAGCAAAGCACAAATCGCGATTGCCCCGCAGAGAATAAGTCGGATATTCAGCAATTGATGATCTACGAAAGGAAACGGACCAGAAGTTGGAGAAGCAATCGTGACATCTGTTAAAGCGTAGGCGATATAAGCTCCAACACCTAAACTCAATAAACATCCCCAATTCCAATGCTTTATCTGCCGCATGCAGAAGGTAAAAGAAGCTAGGATGAGTCCTAAAAATACTGAGTAGAGGTAGATTCGATAGATTTCAT
>JALHPX010000253.1:4793-5252 GCA_022842225.1 bacterium | reverse complement strand
AGTAATCGGGCGCGGTCGAAGGAGTGAGCGACGCATTTTCGGATGCGATCCAACGCTGCATCTTCAAGCCTTCGACAATCAATGCTGCCGGTTTGGACTCTACCGTCGTAAACCAAATACGAACTTTGGTTCCTGCAGGCATTTGGATCTTCGAAGGATAAAAACGATTGTTTGAAAGAATAACCGCTGCTTCTGCCGCTGCTGGCAAGACAGCTTCCGCAGGGGAAGCTGGAGTCGGAACTGCGCCAGTGAGTACAGCAACATTGGTGTTAGCAGCGTTAGAGAGCGCCGGCACCGCCGTTTGCGCGGGTGGAATCAACGCTTCGCTTGGATCCGGCATTACATCAGAGGTGGCAGGAACTAGCGGCGGAAAATTCTTGTTCAGGGTCAGCTTCGGCATCGCGGGAAGTAAAACACCCACGGCCTTCACCGGCGCGTTCAGAGGCACATTCAACGGGG
>JALHPX010000253.1:0-4783 GCA_022842225.1 bacterium | reverse complement strand
GTGAGTAAAAAAAGAAAAATGCGAAATAGAGTGGGCGATACCATTCCATGGCTTACCTCAAGGTTGAGATCCGAGCGACTTACGGTGGACTCCTGTCCAAAACACTTTTCGGTCTTTTTGCTCGTTTTCTTGATGGGACCCGTAAAGGCCGCGCCAAAGTGTCAAAAACCTAGTCGTATTCTGCCCATTGGCTGACAGGGCATGCGGCTAAGTAATTGAAATACTTGAGCTATAGTCGTGCCCTCAGCGGCCAACTTGGCAAGGTGTATGCAAGTACTAAAGGTGTAGGGGAAAACTTATGAACGCACCTCGGTTTTTCATTTTAGGCTTTGTGGCTGTTTCCACTGTCTCCGCCTCGGCTTTCGCCGAACCCGGTTACGGAGGCTATGGCCAGAGCGGCTATGGAAACAATGGCTACGGCCAATACGGTCAGCAACAACAAGGTGCTGGAAGTTATCCTTTTACCGGTGGCAGCTACGGTATGAGCGGTGGCGGCGGAGGTGGTGGAGGCGCGCAATATAAGCCCAATAGCGACGCCAACGAACTCAAGGAGTCCGGCCCCGAGTACACCAAACAAATTTCTGAGAACACGTCCAAGGCCCTGGAGTCCGGCGCTGAGGAATCGACTAAACGCATTGAGCAAATTTCGAAGAGCCAGCCCGATGAAGTTCCTGTCTCTGAAGCGGTTGTAAAATCCGCTGAAGAATTAGTGGGCAGCTTAAGTGGGGATGGCATCGCAGCCATCGCCGAAAAGTATGCGAAAGATGCGGCTGAATTATCCAAGACAATCACAGGCGCAATTGAAATTGAAACCAAAGCGAGAGTGGCAGCAATCAAGGCGTCGGGAAAAGAACCGATTCCAGAGCCCACCATGGGCGGAATGCTCACGCAGTTACAGCAGGATAATTCGATTGGTGCAGCTGCTCGTCAAGCCAGCGGGGGCGGCGGGCTTTCCAACGCCGTTGCTGCTACTAGCGGAGCGGGCAAAACAGTTCAATTAAGCCAAGTGCCGGCAAGACAACCTGCTTCGCACGCGATGACTTCCGACAGCCAGCCAAAAGCCCAAGGCAGCAACGTTACGGGTTTTGACCGAGGGATGCTCCACAATCCACCGAGTGGATTTGAAAATTAGTCCGGCGGGAAGCAAATAAATCCATCCACCTTAAGAGACTCTCCTGCGAGCGTGCGGCATGTTTCTCATTGCGAGTTTTCTTATCTACTTTTTTAGGACCCAAATCCGTTAGCGGCGGCAAGACGCCCATGTTCGAATTGATCGGCTGGAAATTTTTTCGCTCTGGATCCGTGATCCAGCGAAGCAGGCTTCCCAACATGGTTTCCACTGGAAGAATTTCAAACGGCTTGGCCTGAATTAGGTGGCTCGCGACCCATGCGGCCCAGAAGCCAGTTGCCGACGATTCGAGATAGCCTTCGGTGCCCGTTAATTGGCCTGCGACAAAAACTCTCGGATCGGCTCGCAGCTGCAGTGTCGGCAATAAGGAAGACGGCGAGTGAATATAAGTATTGCGGTGCATGCTGCCTAAGCGCAGAAACTCCGCGTTCTCTAAACCCGGCAACTTTTTAAAAATCCGCGCTTGCTCGGGGTATTTTAGTTTGGTCTGAAAGCCGACAAGATTAAACGCCGTGCCGTATTTGTTTTCGTTGCGCAGCTGGATCACCGCATGCGCCCAACGGCCCGTTTTGGGGTCGGTAAGTCCGACGGGTTTTAGCGGACCAAAAGAAAGTGTCTGCGGTCCGCGCGCTGCGATTGCCTCAATCGGCATGCAACCTTCAAAATATTTTTCTTCTTCAAAAGCGTGCGGCAATACAACATCGCCTCTCAGCAGGTCATTTACGAGTGTTTCGTATTGTTCCTTATTAAGAGGAATATTCCAATAATCCGCGGTCTCACCCTTGTCGTAGCGATTGGCTTGGAAGAGCTGACTGAAATCAATCGACTCGGCGGAAATGATTGGAGAGATCGCATCGTAGAAGTAGAGCGATTCTGTGCCGATTTTTTTGCACAAATCCGCGCACAGACTTTCGGTGGTGAGTGGCCCCGTCGCCAAAATCACATAACCCGTTTTCGGAATCTCGTTGAGCTCCTCGCGGTGAATAGTGATCAGGGGGTGTGCCTCCAGTTCGCTGGTGATGTCGGCTGAGAATTTTTCACGATCGACCGCCAGTGAAGCGCCTGCCGGTACTTTATGTTCGCGCGCTTTCTTAAGAACAAACGCGCCGAGAAGTTCCAATTCTGTCTTTAAAATATGAGATGCCGAATGAGCGGATTCAGAACCAAAGCTATTGCTGCAAACGAGTTCCGCGCAGCCCGAGGTTTTGTGCGCTGGCGTCATGCGAGTGGGACGCATTTCGTACAAATCGACGGAAATTCCGTTTTTTGCCAGTTGATACGCCGCCTCACTGCCGGCTAAACCCCCGCCGATGACGGTTACTGAATTATCTCGATTTTTTTGTGAATCTTGACCTTGACGCATAGCACCTTACCTTGACCCGGATCCGAGCTTCTCTTACACTTAAATAGCAACCCTTCGCAATCAATTTGCCGCTGAGCGTTAGCGCGGCTCGAAAACTCCAGGAACACAAAAATGCCTATCGCATACGCGGCGGAAGCCGCTCCAGATGCAGCCGAAGCTATTAATCTAAGCGCCATCGATATCATCTTCAGTGCTAGCCCCATGGTGCAGATGGTTTTATTTCTGCTCATTGGATTGTCGGTGCTGTGTTGGGCAATCATTTTCTTCAAGTTTGGTGTGATGAAGCGCTGTCTCTCCACCACGGACCGGTTCTTGGATATTTTCTGGAGCGGAAAAAGCATGGACCAGATTTACTCGGAGTCCAAAAAATTCCCGGCAGCTTCAGTGGCTAAGATTTTCCAAGCGGGCTACGTCGAATTACAGCGCTTGATGGAGCGCGAACGACAACGCAGCAAGCATGTCACGGGTACCGAGAGTGATCCGCTCAAAGCCGTTCCGCCCGAATCCAGCATTCAGAATTTAGAGCGCGCCTTGAGCCGTGCGCACCGCACGGAGACGATGCGCTTGGAAAGATCGCTGACGTTTTTGGCCACGACGGGAAGTACGGCGCCGTTCATTGGTCTATTTGGAACGGTTTGGGGCATCATGAATGCCTTCCAAAATATCGGGGCTGCGGGCGGCGCGAGTCTAACGACCGTGGCACCCAGCATTGCAGAAGCTTTGATTGCAACTGCAGTGGGAATTGGTTGCGCTATCCCAGCCCTCATGGCGTACAACTACTACAACCATCAGTTGCGAAATATTCGCGCGCAGATGGACAATTTTTCCGGTGATTTTCTCAACATTGTGAAACGCAATTTCCTTGCAGGTTAAAAGATGGGTTTCTCTCCCTCCTCGAATGACGGTGGACCAGTTGCAGAGATTAATATCACTCCACTTGTGGACGTGATGTTGGTGCTGCTCGTGATTTTCATGGTAGCGGCACCGATGATGGAAAGCGGTGTCGCAATCCGCTTGCCTAAAGCGTCTTCCAAAGCACTGCCTCGCGAAGGCAAACCCGTGACGGTGAGCATCACAAAAGAGACACGCGTTTTTATCGATAAAGAGGAAGTTCCCTATTCCAAGCTGTCGAGCCGTTTGAAGGAAGTTTTTAAGGGTAAGTCGCGCAAAGAAGTCTTTATCCGCGCGGATGGAGAGCTTCAGTACGCCGTGGTCGCTAAAACGATGGCGGTGGTAAAAAACGCGGGCATTGATCGTATTGGGCTTGTCACGATGCCCACGGCCACCGAGGATATCGCAAAGAGCGAGCAATGAGCAGCCAGGCAACCACTTCCAGCTTTGTTTACATACCGCGATCCGCTCTTATTGCCTCCGTCGTCTTGCACCTGATGTTTCCCGTCGGTCTGCTGACGATGAAAGTCCTCGAATACTTCAATATCGAAATTTTCCCCCGCACTCGCAAGATTCACGACGTGTACCAAGACTTCGTTCAGGTCGACATGGTCGCTTTGCCCGATATTGCCATCAAAGATCTGGATAAAGTCGACGTTACGTCTGCAGTGGACGAAGCGGTAAAGGAAACCAAATCCGAAGAAGACGCGATGTTGCTCGAAGCCAAGCAGAAGCAAGAAGAGAAAACAAAGCGCCTTGCTAAGGAAGAATCCGAGAAGAAAAAAGCGCTCGCCAAATTAGAAGAAGAGGCCAAGCGCGAGGCCGCACTCAAGGCGCTCGCGGAAGGCGAAGGGAAGCGCACTCGCAAAAAGTTGAAGGGCAATCTTCTCTCTTCAGGAGCCGCCACCAGGGGCAACATCGGTACGCCCAAGGATCGCTATGATTCTCTGATCCAAGCCAAAATCAAGGAGCGCTTCACTATTCTGCCGAACCAAACGGGGCGCGGGCTGCTCGCCATTGTCCACATTGAAATTTTTCCCACGGGACGTGTCCGCGAGAAGCGGTTAGAGAAAACGTCGGGCGATCCGATGTACGACTCGAGTGTCCTGCAGGCTATTGACGAAGCGCAGCCGCTTCCGGTCCCAGAAGACTTGCAACTTTTATACGGCGGAATCACGATTACCTTCAAAGCGGATGACAACGGACCGGGAGCAAGATGAAAAAACTTTTTCTCGCACTGTGTGTGCTAAGCACAAGTGCTTTTGCAGATGTTTATCTCACTATCAGTGGCGCCAAGGTACAGAAGGCAAAAATCGCCGTTGGACAGGTCCACCCCGCTGTTTCCGCGCAGTTTAATAATCCGCAGCTGGCGCGCGATATTCGCGCCGTGATGATGAGCG
>JALHPX010000252.1 GCA_022842225.1 bacterium | reverse complement strand
AGGTTCTGTTAAGCAGAACGAAGCAATCTTTGGTTCGGACAAAAACGGAACGACGAATTCTTTGATCTGCGCGGGCGTGCCACCCAGCAAGATCGGGTAGAGCGCCAGTGTGTTGACCGAGATGCTCGTGGTCATGCCCAAGCAGCCTGTGCCCAACTCTTCGTTGATCACGACGTCATCTAAAACGCCGAGGCCAAGGCCACCGTATTCCTGCGGCACTGCGATATTCATCAGGCCTAGCTCGAATGCTTTTTTGATTACTTCCCACGGGAAGTCGCCCGATTGATCGTACTTTGCAGCAACGGGTAGCATGTCGTTTTGCACGAACCTCGCCACCATCTCTTTGAGCGCCAGCTGTTCATCACTAAGTTGAAAACTAATCATGGAAGAAATTCCCCTGGAGTATCCCACTAAACCCGTCTCAAAACCTATCCGCCGTGCCACGGCTTTTCAACTTTTTTTGGATTCGCCCGCTTCGCAGCCACATGGTAAAAAACAGTATGAGTTCTCGCTTACGCACTGGGTTGGTGGTTATTTTGGACGGCTTTGGTATCGCACCGGAGGGACCGGGCAATGCTGTGGCGCTTGCACGCACTCCTCGGTGGGACTCTCTGATAAAAAAATATCCGTACGCCGAGCTCCATGCAGCTGGCCCATTCGTCGGCTTGCCCGACGGCGTCGCCGGAAATTCGGAAGTAGGGCATTTGAGCTTGGGCGCCGGCCGACCTGTCGATCAGGATCTCCTGCGTATTCAAAAAGCCTTGGGTCGCAAGGCTCTTGAAACATCCCCTCAGTGGAAAGAGTTTCTTGCCAGCGCGCAGGCGAAAAGCAGCTCTCAAGTGCACTTGGTGGGATTGATTTCGGACGGCTTTGTCCATAGCTCACTCGAGCAGTTGATGGAGGTGCTTCTGGCCTGTAAGGCAGCAGGCGTGCGCAATCTGGTGCTTCACGCAATCACTGACGGTCGCGATAGTTTGCCCACAGCGAGCCGGGCGGCGCTGGCTAAGGTGGTGCGCTGGCTCGACGATATGGGCGTGGGTACGGTCGGTACGGTTTGCGGGCGTTTCTACGCGATGGATCGGGACAAACGTTGGGATCGAACCGAAAAGGCATTTCGCGTCATGGTGCAGGGCGATTCAGAATTCGTGTTCTCCGATCCTGTCCGCTATTGCGAAGAGTCTTACGAGAAGCGATTTACCGACGAGTTTGTGCCGCCTGCGCGGTCGCGAGCTTTTCGCGGCATTGTCGACGGAGATCTGGTTTTCTTCTTCAATTACCGCGCCGATCGCATGCGACAAATCACTCAAGCGTTTTTGTCGTCGGAGTTTAGTCATTTTTCGCGCAAAGAATTGCCAGCGCTCAAAGCAGCGCTCACGCTCACCGATTACGATGAGTCTTTGGCTTGTCCGGCGTTGTTCCCCAAAGAGAAGGTGACGAAGACATTGGGTGAGATCCTGTCTCAACATGGACCTCAATTGAGGATCGCGGAGACGGAGAAGTATGCTCACGTAACGTACTTTTTCTCCGGAGGCAGGGAAGAGCCTTTTGCCGGCGAGCGGCGGATTTTGGTTCCGAGCAACCGAGACGTCCGTACCTATGATGAGCGCCCTGAGATGAGCGCTGCGCAGATTACCGAGAGTGCTTTAGACGCGATGCAAAAAGATAGGCCAGTGTTAAGCGTCATCAACTTCGCCAACCCCGATATGATTGCACACACGGGAAACCTGGCTGCGACTATCCGCGCGGTGGAAACAGTGGATAAGTGCCTGGGGAGAATTGTCGATTGGGTCGAAGCCAATAACGCCTTTGCTATCATCACCAGTGATCACGGCAATGCGGAGCAAATGATATCGAGTGAAGGCGGGCCTTTGCCGTGTCACACTGTGTCGCTCGTGCCATGCGTCGTCGTTGATTCCAGTGTGAAGAATACGCCGCTACGTTCGGGCTCGATTACCGATGTGGCGCCGACATTTTTAGAGCTTCAAGGGCTCGCTGTGCCCAAAGAAATGACTTCGACGAGTTTGCTGCAGCGGTAGTGCGGCGCGCTAGCGCTACAAAGACTAAAAGACTGACGCTCGCAACGTTCGCCGTTCTGGTTTATAATTAGAGAAACCCTTCGTATTTCCTAAGTAATACCTTTTACAAAATATTCTGATTTCCTTCGTCGGGAATTTTCATGTCAAACGGCCGTTTGGGAGATTTGTTAGTTGCTAAAGGCGTGATCACGCAGGAGCAGCTGCGTGCTGCTGAAGATCACAAAGCAAAAAACAAAGCCCGATTAACTAGCTCGCTTGTAAAGTTGGGACACGTCAATGAGGGCGTGCTCACCACTTTTTTGTCGCAGCAGTACGGCATCACGGCTATTTCGCTGGACGATGTTCAAGTTCCGCCAGCTGTATCGAAATTAGTGCCGAAGAATTTATGTGAGAAGCACGTTTTTGTGCCGCTCGGTTCGGAAAGTAATCTGCTTTCCATCGCCATTAGCGATCCGACCAATGTGGCTGCTGTCGACGATATTCGCTTCCTCTGCAACATGGAAGTTTCGGTATATCTCGCCACCGAAACCGCCATTCGCAAATTAATTGAAAAGACTTACGGTGCGACCACCGCTACTGCGGCTCCCAGTGCAAAGACAGAAGCGGCGGGCAAAGCGCCCGCTGCGAAAACAGCTGCCAAAGCAGCTCCCGCGCCCGCTCCGGCGGCGCCCGAAGGCCCCACGGATGCCAAGGCCGTCATTACACTGGATGACGTGGATTTCGACGATAAAACCGCCGTCGTGGAGGTTTCCAAGGAAAAAGAAACCCACGAAGTCGAATCCGAAAGTAGCGAGAAGCCCGTCATCCGGGTCATCAACAAACTTTTTGTCGAAGCGATCAAGCGTAAGTGCAGTGATATTCACATTGAGCCTTATGAACAACACATTCGGATTCGTTTTCGTATCGACGGTAGCTTGCACGAAGTAATGCGCCTGCCTCCCAACATGAAAACCGCCATTGCCGCGCGGATTAAGGTGATGTCGGAACTCGACATTTCCCAAAAGCGTTTACCGCAGGATGGTCGTATCCAGGTTCGCATTCAGAATCGCAAAGTCGACGTTCGGGTTTCTCTCCTGCCGACGATTTTTGGCGAAAAAGTGGTCATGCGTCTTTTGGATGCCGGCAGCAAAACGCCGGATCTTAAAAACATTGGTTTTGAGGAAGAGCAGTTTAAGCATTTTGAAAAAGCAGCGATTCAGCCTTACGGCATGATCCTAGTCACGGGTCCTACCGGTAGCGGTAAATCGACCACGTTGTATGCCGCCCTGAGTTTGGTGAACGGACCTGACGTCAATATCAGCACAGTAGAAGATCCCGCGGAATACAACATGGCGGGCGTCAATCAGACGCAAGTCAAAGAAAGCATCGGCATGACGTTCGCTCTGGCGCTGCGATCGTTACTGCGGCAAGATCCCGACGTCGTCATGGTCGGTGAGATTCGAGACGGGGAGACCGCTGAAATTGCGATTAAGGCGTCGCTGACGGGTCACATGGTGTTCTCCACTCTGCACACCAATGATGCACCCAGCACGATTTCTCGTCTGAAAAACATGGGCGTTGAACCGTTTCTTATCACTGCTAGTATCGTCCTAATCGAGGCTCAGCGTCTGATCCGGATGAATTGCCCCGATTGCAATGCGCCCGATCCGAAAGTGGATCGCGCGATGATGCTCGACGCGGAAGTTCCAGAAAATTGGTTGGACTCTCTGACCCCGATGCGCGGCAAGGGATGCGCAGCTTGCAACGGCACCGGCTTTAGAGGTCGAAAAGGCATTTTTGAAGTCATGCCGATGACTGAGAATCTACGCACTCAAATTATCAAAGGCGGAAACTCCGACGAATTGAAAGTCGCGGCGATGAAAGACGGGCTAATCACGTTGCGCCAACACGGACTTATCAAGCTGTATCGGGGAGAAACCACTCTCGAGGAAGTGCTCAATAACTCGCGTCCCGACGGAGATCTTTCCTAGTGCTAAGTTTACCTGTCCTGCTAAAAGCGATGCTGGAGCACAAGGCTTCGGACATGCACATTACGAGCGGCAGTGCGCCGTCGTACCGCGTGCATGGTCAAATCCTAAAGGCCAAAATGGGATTGCTCACTCCGGCGCAAACCAAAGAGCTTTGTTACTCCGTTCTAACCGATCAGCAAAAGGCGCTCTTCGAAGAGAAGAAGCAGATCGACTTCTCGTTCGGTATTCGCGACCTCGCGCGGTTTCGAGCAAACGTTTACTATCAGCGCGGCGCTGTAGCTGGGGCGTTTCGTCATATTCCATTTGAAATTCCTAAGCTGGGAGATTTGGGGCTGCCAGCGATGGTTGATAACCTGATGCGCAAGCCGCGCGGTCTGGTGCTTGTGACGGGTGCTACGGGTTCCGGTAAAACGACCACTCTTGCTGCGATGATCGATGCGCTCAATGAGATGGAGCATCTTCATATCGTGACGATTGAAGATCCGATCGAATACATCCATTCGCACAAAGCATCGATCGTAAACCAGCGGGAAATTGGTCAGGATACTTTAAGTTTTAGCGGGGCTCTAAAAGCGGCTTTGCGGGAAGATCCCGATGTTGTTCTCGTCGGTGAAATGCGCGATAAAGAAACGATCGAAGTGGCTCTACAACTTGCTGAAACCGGCCACTTGGTGATGAGTACTCTGCACACCAACAGTGCGTACCAGAGCATTGTCCGGATTATTCAGGTTTTCTCCCCCGATCAGCAGGATCAGATTCGTTTGCAGCTCTCGATGACGCTAGAAGGAATTCTAACTCAGGCTCTTATTGAACGAGCCGACCGACAAGGCCGCGCGCTGGTGTTGGAGCTGATGATTCCCAATGCCTCCATCCGCAACCTTATTCGTGAAAATAAAATTTATCAAATTCCGTCGGCCATGCTGATTGGTCAGGAAAACACCGGAATGATCACCTTCAATCAGTCTCTGATGGAACTGATTCGCAAGCGGGTGATTCTCCCCGAAGATGCGCTGTCCTACAGCCCCGATCCGGACGACCTTTTGAAGAATATTATCGAGCTGCACCGCCGTTCCGCAGCCAGCTAGTGGCCTAAATTTCTATGCGCTACAAATACACAGGCGTTACCCGACAGAAAGAAGAAGTGACGGGTAACGTAGAAGCAGAAGACGAATTGGAAGCACGTGCTCGCGTGCGCGCGTTGGAGATCCGTGTACTTACGATTGAAGAGGCCAAAGAAGCCGGTGCGGGCT
>JALHPX010000251.1 GCA_022842225.1 bacterium | reverse complement strand
GTAAAAGCAGGGGTCATTTCGGGAACCGGCTTGCCTTGAGCGTCTAACTTGGGAGGTCCAATGAGGCGGTTGTCGAGGAAAGGTAAACCAATTCGAAACGGGCGAGAGGGGCCTAAGTTATCAGCTTGCAGTTCGGCAAACGTATAGCGGCCCTCTGCGAGCGCGCGTAGTTTCTGACTCTCGACAACACTCGTAATGAAGTCTTTGGCTTCGGTGAGATAAGACTCTCCCAGTCCGAGCTTTGCGATCCCAGCTTCGATGTCCCGCAAGGCCTGTTCATCGGAATCACCCATTTTGGTTAATTGATCCTGATAGAGAGCGAGCAGTGCTTTGCGGCCGTTCTCGGTGTTTGTGTACTTATGCAAGTCAGCCGTTTGAGCAAGTCTCTGGCCTAAAGTCTGCCTGGAGTAATTTCCCTGGGCATCTTTTACTGGGATTTCGAGCTGTAATAGCGGCGACTTCCCATTGTAGAGCAGTTCGAATTCGGCGAGCTGCGGCAGTAGGTCCAAGACCGCTTGGTTGGGTTTTGAGGCCTTATTGCTCATATAACCACCTTCGGCGATGCTGAAAAGCATCGCCTGAAGTGGGTTGGTGATCTTCATTCCATTTTTAGTGACGTAAGTTCCGCCGTCCCACTTGCCTTCTTTGCTAAGCTTTGTCCAACCGCCATTGCGGGTCCACTCGACTAGACCTTGTCCGCCGTCTTGGACAATGTGGTTCACAATCGCTTTACGAAGATAAATTCCGCGTTGAAGGGCATCTTGTGCTTCTCGTGTGAGAGGTGCCCCGTTTGCTTTGGTCAATGTCTTCTTGATGTAGTTATTCGCCAGAATATCGTCGATGGGCGACATAAACATACTGCCAAAGGTGGCGTTAATGTGAGTATCCCAGCTTGTGAGCGGCTTAAGACTTCCAGCTTTCCAAACTTCTGCGCCTTCGTTCAACACAAACTGCCCCACGGCGGGCTGCCAAGCACGGACATTGGGGTGGTTAGCAGCAACTGCCAACGTTTTACTCTTTGAAGCCAATCCCAGGATGCCCTTCGGCACCAACTGGCCCACCGGGTTAAGCATCATCATGATCGTGGAATTGCGAGTGCCAGAATAGAGTTCGTCCAATGGACCAAGGTAGGTCGAGGTTAACCGCAGCGGGTTCTCATACTGTTCGTATGCATCCGGTACTCCGTTATTGTCCTTGTCAAAGCGTTCCGCTTGTTGGGGCGAAAACTTGTAGGGACGTCCCGCGTCCATTGCATCTTTCCAATCCGGTACACCATTCTTGTCTTCATCGATTTTGTTGGCGATGGATTCTGCTTCCAAGATCGCTGTGCGATGCGAAAAGGCAGCAGGGATAGTACCAATTCCGGTGGCCCATGCAGCGCCGACGACCGCGAGCTTGCCGCGTTGATAAAATCCTTGGCCGATGGTGTAAGCCTTGGTGCCGTAGTTGAGAACTTTTTGCATGCGCTGCAACGCTAAGAAACGCTGCACGGCGGGAACTGCCCTGGCCCAACCAGCCATTCCGCCGATACCGCGAGTGGCGAGCATCACAACCGCAAGATTGATACCCTCTTCGGTCAAGCCGTAGCCAGCATCGACACGCTTATCGACTACCATTTTTTCCGGAAGAATATTGTGCCTGTAAAGTTGACGTAAGTTGGCGGCAATCTTTCGGGCTTCAGCGGGAATGGCCTTTTTAGACTGCTCGTCGTGAAATTCAATAGGAGTAGTGCCAAGCGCGGATAAGGTGCCCAGCGTCTTTAAAAGTTCATCTTCCATTCGTCTAATCTCAAGGTCGTTTTCTGTGTAGAGAAGATCAGAATTGATGTCTTTATTCCAGCGGTTAACGCCGTTGCCCAGCGCATTGCCAATGCGATACGCACCTTCGTACCAACGGCCCGACTCGACAATGCGGTCGTGTAAGGCGCCGTTGACTTCCACCCAGTGCCGCATGGTTTCAAGGCGTTTTTCCAGATCGGGGACTAACTTATCTAAATTGGTAAAACTATATCCTTGGCGAAGTTTTCCGTTCTCACCAGGAATGACAACTGGAGTAACGGCTGTGTGACTGCTCAGGGCAACAGCTTGGGCATCTATTCCTTGATTCTCCAGGTTGGATTGAACTCGCACATCGAGCTCGCGATTACCGAGGAAAGTGGCGCTGTAATTGGGGTTGCGTGCGAGAGCAGGGAGGTACATCGTCTTAGCATAGTCGTCTAGTAACTCGCGCAAGCGGTCCTGACTCATACGGTAGCCTTGCTTTCTCAGCTCTGCATCCGTCCATTTTTGAGGAACCCCCGGACCCGCCACGGGCGCGACGGAGGATAACTTCGCGTTTGCCCAATCCCAAAGCTCACTATTGGGATTCGGCGTTCCTGTTGGCGTCAAGATTCCCCGCAACTCCGATTCGATTCGTTCACGCCGACCGAGTTTCAATGACTGAACTCGAAACGATTCTTTTAGCAAGTGATCATAAAAATACGATTCGGCATCCGTCCCAGGAGGAATGGGAAGCGCGCCAGATTTAGCCAGCCATAACCACTGATCCACCGACTCGCCGAGGCCCGCTTTTTTCACCCAGTCGCGAGCCTGTTGGCGATAGTCGGGTGCGAACCTATTCGGTAAGTCAGTCTTGTATTTACCTTGGTTCACAGTCGCAAGAGAATCTGCCAGTGCCCGTCCCCATTCGACGATTTGGCGAGCGTGTGCCATTTCGTTGATAACTTGTTCCTGAGTTAGTTGAGATCCTAACCGTGGGTCATTCGCGAACGCCTCTCCAACTCGCTGAGTGTTGATGTTGTACACTTCCTCCGTGGCTACCTGCTGCATTACAGTGTGGGCATGTCTTTCTAGAGCTCGCAACAGAGCGAGGGCAATAGCACGGTTTTCGCTGTCTTCGTGTTGACCTTCTTCAGCGTCGGTCATAACGGAATTTCTGTCTAGATTGTGCTCCTTACTGGCAAGCAAGGCATCTACTTCTGCCCGCATCGCATTTTTTGCTTGGCACGTGGGTTCGTCGTCAGTCGGTTTACAGACGAAAGCGCAGGATTCTTCACCCTTATCACATGCTGCTTTAAGCGCTTTGAGTCGGTCGGAGACTTTGCCTTTGGTCGCATTGTCGACCTTGTTCCTGTTACGGTAGGTGGCAATCATCTTCACGAAGTCATCCGCAGAATAGTGTTTCACGGTACCGTCGGGCAATTTGCGGGTCATTTTTCCAGTCGTATTGTAGTTTCGAAGAAGCTCGTCGAGTTCTGCAATTAGCGCTGGGTCGCTGAATACTCCTGAGATTACGTGACCAACATCTTCCTCAGTAAGGCCTCCGCCCGAGGCGATTCCCGTCGGATTAATGCTTTCCGCCGCCATTAAAAGCGCGTTGGCTTTTTGCCTAGGTTCGTTGCGGTGGTTTGCTAAATCACGGTGTCTAGCCTCTAGACCCGCTTCTGCTTCCTTTACTTTCTCCGCCGTCATCGCCGGATCTCCGTCCGCCAATGCTTTCCTTGCGCGTTCTAGCAACGTTTTGGCCTTCTCAATTTCCTGTCTATAGACATTCAGTAGGTGCTCACGGTTATGAGCCTCTTGTTTCGCACTGAACTCGGCATCCCCTATGTCGGTCTCCCATGCCGTTCGTTGGGCCAACTGAGTGTGGTGGAGCTCCTCTCCGATCTCATTGGGCCGGGTAACAAAAGAATCAAACTCTTTCCAGCTCGAAGGAATCAGTCCTGCTTGAGTGAGTAGTTCTCGATCCTTAGCCGCAGCCTTATTCGCTTCCAACTCGGATTCTAGTTCGTTAGCTGAGAAGTTTTTGGCGAGAATGCTTTTAGCCTTCTCAGAATTTTGCTCTCGAAGCGCGATGCGAGCCGCCTTGCGAGCAAGCGTCTTGCGAATGCAGCTTGTGCGGTCTGCACTTTGCAATAGATCTCCATCGTCATTCACGAAGCAGTCACCAAACAGCGCACTTTCTTCGGCCATGATCGATTTTAGGCAAGATCGTCTCTCAATGAAATCTTCCGGATGGTTTTCCTCGCAGGAAGCCAGAAAGTCTTTTTTAGCGACCAAACGCGCCTTCATCTCACCGTCAATATCGGCCATTAAGCCTTCTTCAATTGTACCGGTGTCATACATTCGTCGGAGAGCCTCTGCGAAGCGGCGTTCGATGACCAACTTTGGATCTGCGGCGAAATAGTGTGAAGCCGGAGAGTAGGTGTGAATAGCTTGCGTCAGAACGTTCATGGCCTGTTCAGGGTTTTGACTGGAACCGGCAAATGTATTGTGGAAATCATTCGTGGGCATCGAACCGTGCACTGCCCGCACTAGCGAAGGGAATTCAGAGTTGGTTGATGAAAAGGCGCGAGTTAGAGCCAGTTCCGTGGGCAGTGGCAAGCCTCGCCCATCCTTTAAGAATGCTTCTCGAAGCCATTTTTGGCCCTCTTTAGAGCGGCGAATTTCAGGCGTTTGGGGGCCAGCGGCCAGTTGGCTCTCTAAATTTCTTCTGTCCGAATGAAGAATCTGCTGCTGCGCGGGCAGGTACTTACGGATCAGGGCCTGGGGTGTCAGGTCCGGACTGGAATTGTCGACTAGCACCGCCTCGCCTGGTTGATTCCATTCGCGCAAAACGACGTCCGCAAGTAGCAAATAGTCTGCATTGCTGGGGGAAATACTGTTTTGTTTCTGGGTATCAATTAAGGCCTCTACTTGCTTGCGAAGCTTCTCCACTAGTTCAACTGCATTTTGTTTTTTTTCCGCCTTGTCCGCAATATCGCCAAATAATTTCGGGTCAAGGCCGGGCAAATTCGCTGCGGAAAGCTGGCTGCCTAGGAATCTCAGAATATGAGAATCAGAATTTGGCCGTCCGGCTCGGGTCAGAGCAGCGATGGCAACGATGTCATCCTCTCTACCACTCGGGTTGAGAACATAGGGTACCCAGTCCTCAAGAGACAGTAGTAATTCATTTCGAATTCCACTGGCTCCGCCTTCGGCAGACCACTTATCCATTGTTGCCCGTGGACTAGCCCGTTGCACCATTTCTCGCAAAAGTTTTAGGCCGCTGGGCCGCATCTCTGACAAGCGCCTACGCTCGTCGTAAGATAAGTTTACGATTCCAGCAACTGCTTGAGCGATATCTTCAATATCTTGTCGGGCAGTTAGATCGTACTCTGAATCTAAGGCACGACCGTAGTAAGCGTGTCCTCGACCAATCGCTGGTGTTGCGGCACCGTGTAGTTGATCGGCCGCCGCTTTGCGCTGGCTTAAGAGGTCCGCGGGAGCGTGTGCTTG
>JALHPX010000250.1 GCA_022842225.1 bacterium | reverse complement strand
TACCGCGCTTTTTTCGCCTACAGCCAGTATGGCTATTCAGTTTTGGTGGAACCTTCGCTATCTGCTCTCCGGAGGCAGCTGATGCAACCGAACACCCTTATCTTCGTTCCGGTGTTTAACTGCGAACGACAAATCATTCGAGTACTAAAGGCACTGCAGTCCGTGCCTGATTCTGTCGCGAGCCAAATACTCGTCGTGGATAACCTCAGCTCAGACCAAACTGTGGCCGCAGTCCATCGGGCTATTTCCGAGCGAAAAATGGGACCGGCCATTGTCCTAAAAGAGAATGGCGCAAATCTCGGATTGGGTGGTTCGCACAAAGTAGCATTTAAGTATGCGGCAAAGCACGGTTATGAATTTTGTGTAACGTTTCACGGAGATGATCAAGCAGATGTCGGAGATCTTGTCCGGGTTTTGGAATCGGGAGAGTTCCTAAAATACGACCATTTTCTTGGCTCACGTTTTCATAAAGAATCGGTTCGCGAGCGCTATTCTTGCGTGAGATTGGGTGGCAACCTCGCTTTGAACTTTCTTGCCTCCCTGGTGACTCGATTTTCCATTTCGGATTTAGGATCGGGCCTCAATGTTAGAAGAGTTAAGGCAGTCACTGACCCTAAGGTAGATAAACTGCCAAACGACCTGACTTTCGATGTGCTGCTTTTGTTGTACGCACTGAGAAAAAAACAAAGTATTCGATTTTTTCCCATTACCTGGCGGCACACAGACCAAAAGAGCAATGCGCGCGTGTTTCGGCAGGGAGTTGCGCTTCTGATCCACCTGGCTCGCTACCGATTGTTCACATAGAAAACGCGAGACGGTTGCCCGCCTCGCGTCAGGAATGCGTGTATAGGGTACCCCGAAGTCTAGGGGCAGTTGCAGAAAGAGCAAACAACATCCGGGGAGCCATCCACGCGGATCGATCCGCCCGAAGTAGTGTAGTCGTAGTAGACGGCCCTTGCGCAAAGGTATTCCCCATCCATAATGACTTGGTTCAAACCAGTGTTGTCGTATGTATCGACTCCAGAGGGGGTACAGGTTCCAAGGCCAAAGCAGTAGGCTCCCTCAGAAACCGTGTACGGATCGTTGGGTAATGTGCCTAGGTCGTTGATTATCCCGCCATCACAGTATCCGCCTTGGCAGATCATGGAAACCACCGGAATAATCCCGCCAAAATTCCCGCTCTTCACGTCGGCCAGCGCTCTGTTGTTTGAATCAGAGGCCGCGGTGGCCTCTGCCACTGCTCCGAGTTCGGCTGACTGTGCGGCCGCGTGACGCAAGGTACCAATCGAGATGGCCCCTGCAGCAGTATTCTTGAATCCAATGCCTTGGTATTCTCCATCTACTTGCGTGCGTGCCTTGTTTGCCGTTACAAACCTATCCCCGCTAGAAAATGCAGATTGAAATTTGATTGTTGTTCCGCCAAATATTGTGCCGCAACTCATCAAAATGCCGATAGACAGCATCCATGCCTTGTTCATAGGTTCCCCCAGTTGTGTGGTTAAAAAAATTGAACTTTGATGTTACCACTTCCTCAAAGTTTTAAGCAATCGGTCCGGTTGGCTTCCAACCTTGCGGCAAAGAGTGGCAATTGCATTTTCTTTGACTATTCTTCCATTAACTTTTTTGCGGCAAAACCAGGGAGCTTCTTATGATTACTGCAGTTGGAGATGTAATGCGCGCTTGCTACGCTCGTGGATGGATCACTACTCGTGACGGGAATGCGTCTGTCAGGCGAGGCAAAAGCAAGTTTCTGCACATCACGCCGTCGGCCTGGAGAAAAAACGTGATTTTCCCGGAGCTCATGATTCGCATGGAGTTCGACAAGGATAACAACCTGGTGATCCCGCCGGGAAAGAACCCTTCGGGCGAACTTCATATGCATTGGCTGCTGCAGAAGGACATCAAGAAAACACGAGCCGTGGTCCACGCCCACCCTACGCATGTCGTAGCGACGATGTATCGCGGATTTGATCTGCAGAAAGTCTGCACGCAGTTTCCTGAAATATTTCGTTACACGCGCGTGGGGGGGTTGGTGGGTCCGCTCCCTGCTACCTCTAAGCAGCTGGGTGAAGCCACTTCCAAAGCATTGGGTTTGGGTGCGGACGGTAGTTTAAAATTTGATATCGTGGGTCAATCAAATCATGGCGTGACTGCAGTCGCGTCCGATCCATGGTCGGCCTACGAGCATATCGAGCGGCTGGATCACATCTGCGAAATTATTTTAAAGAGCGGAGTGTCCCCCGAAGAAGTCGAGAACAAGCCGAAGGTATTCTTTAGTTAGAACTAGGCGGCTATGCGAACTGATTCGTTGGCTTGCAAGTGGCGCGGACCGCGTACTGCCTCTAAGTAGTCGTGCAAGATTGCTTGCTGAATGCGCACACGGTGGCGTGAAGGCACCGGCAATCGAACAATTAATCCCATATATTCGACGTGACTAAGGTCCAGTGACACCCTGACGTCGGCACTTGGCAGCGAGATAGCTTCTTTTTGGCAGCGTTGCGCGAGATAGGCCTTGGCCTGTTCCATGTAGGGGGCGGAGTGTTTTCGCACGCTCGCCAGCAACGCAGTTTCGTGTGCTTGCCAGTTTTCATCCGGACGGACCACGACTTTGAAGGTGTGGATGATAAAGGGCTTAGAAAGTTTTTCGACGGTAATGGCGTGGCTGAGAAATTGGCTATTGGGCAGTGCGACGTTGCGGCCGGTGTACTGCTGGCTGGCTTGGTCGGGACCCACTTCTTGTAAGGTCGTTGTCAGGAAATTGTGATCGATCACATCACCGCGGAAACTGCCGACTTCAATGCGGTCCCCGACATCAAACGGCCGGGTACTCGTCTTTAGAATCCCGCCAACAAAGCACAGGATGAACTCGCGCGTGGCGACGACCATGGCAACAGCGATGGCGGCTAGGCCGAGAGCAAAGGCGCGGAGTTCTTGCGCCCATACCGCGACCAGTCCGCCCACCAAGACCATGAACACACCGTTTTTTAGCTGCACGATCCAATGACGACGGAGATCGGGGCTTTCAAACGGCATTCCTCTCAACGTGCGAACGCCAAAATAACGCACGGCAACTAACGCGATTAAGAGAACGGCGGAACTAAATACGCGAGTTTGCAGGACCTTATGGTCCCAATGAATTAAAAACTGTGGAATAGCGGTTTGATCCATCATTTCGGAGGCTGCCCGCTATTTCTTTCGGCAGAATTAGGGAATCGGATAATACCCAAAATGATTGCCGTATCCTCTGCTGTGACGCTTAGCAAAAAAGCCTAAGGGGTGTCAAAGCAACGGGTTTGTCGTCGAATCGTGGCATGTGGGGCTGACAGGGCTATGGGAGTGAGTACTTATTCTTCAAATAATTTTTCACCGCTGAAATGTCGGCAGACAAAAGCGCGGAGGAACCCGAGTAGAGTAAGAACTCCGACACCCTTCCGCTAAATCTAGTCCCGGTTTTGGCATCTGACCCCAAATACAAGTATCCAGAGGGACCTCCCCAATTGATTGAAGCGACATTCTGCGTAGGGCTAGATTCCGAAGACGCGCCCGACTGCAGGGTCGTTCCAGATGCAGTAAAGCTGACCTGCACCAGAATGTCGGCGTGGGGATCCGTTAGGGTTCCGGGGGAGAGATCCAAAAGCGCACTATTTGTTGCTTTCGCAGAGCCAATCTTCCCCATGTTTGAGAACTGTAAGCTGAAAGAGTCTGCCAAGTCGCACATAGAGCTGTCGCTTATGCAAAAAAGCCCCGCGCCATTCACTGCCAGTGACCGATACACGATAAAAGCGACGGCATTGGTAACCGTGGAGCTAGTGACGGAACTTTTGTGAAACTCGCTGGAGCCATCAAAACTAACTGCTGGAAGATTGTTTGGGCCGCCAGTTGCCAGGTAAATAGGCGACCCGATTGCCGGCACGAGATCGGACACTGAGTCCGATCCCCGATTGAACCAATCAGTGGTGATGGAAGAGTTATCTGCCTGTGCGGAATAGTTGTCGGCGGTAAACCAATACTTGGGAACGGTGGTGAGGGCATTTGGATCAAAAACACTCACGTTCAACGTTGCCTGAGTGCCGCTGGAATCTGTCACCGTGACGGCGTTAGTACCGGCAGAGCCGGACGCGGTGAATAGATTAGTAGTGGAATTGTAGCTCCCACCTCCCGATACACTGTAACTGTAGGGAGGTTTTCCCCCTAGGGCAGAGATAACTCTGCTTCCCAATACGCTGGTCGTTACACTTGATAGCGCAAAGCGCAACGCCCCGCCCGTGGTGCAAGTACGAAGGTCTTTGGGGTTGTTTGAGTCAAACTCATTGTTTATTCCGATCGTAGTGTTCTGATTGAAAGACTGAATTTTCCTGCCGACTTCGTAGAGCGATCCAAAATTGGAAATCGAACTACTGCTCGCACGAGACGCAAGAATGAATTGCGAAACTTTCATTGCTGGACATTCCGATCCAGACGAGTCAACACCGACAACTTGAATGAGAAGCTGAGGCCCTACAGGAACAAAGACTTCCAGTTTTACGTCACTTCCGCCGGCCTTTACGAACGTCGAAGAAATCCCGGGGTAGGTACAGAAGCTAGAACTCGCGGGTTGGTCTTGAACGTTTCCATCAGCAGGGTCCAGCGAGGACACTTTGGGCCCCGTCACGAGCAGCCCATAGCAATTCACCGCCCGCTCAGAACGGGAATCCGATTGCGGAGGTTGTATAAACAGCGAAACCTTTGCGGTGTCCGCAGAGGGATTCAAATAGCTGCACCCAGCCAAAGAAGTACACAAAATGAGAAGTAAGCGTTTCTCCATTTGAGAATTATAGTCTGGCTCGCACCGTTGGGCTATCGAGAGAGGATTGGCCTATCGTCGAGTGCTGGCCCATTCGTGGGCCGATACTGCCGTGAGTAACAGTACGGAAAACCAGATGAAATGTGCCATCGCCAGGTGAGTAAGCTTCATCCAAACCGGTGAAAGCAGAAGCAAGGTCGAAGCACCAAAGATTAAATTTACACCGATGAGAAAGATAAACGATCGCCGCGCGGAGAGAACAGCTTGGGAGACCTCCGCTCCGTTGACGCGCGGCCAAAGAGCTCCAATGAGTGCGACTCCCAACGTAACCGCCAGCACCGGGTGCCAGAGTCGGTAGCGTAAAACTGGGTGCGCATCTGCCGCGAAATCTTTGCCCAAACCTTCCATTAAAGTGGAGCTGGGAAAAAGCGTAGCGGCGAGAGAGGCAATAGCTCCACTCATGCTGACTATAAGAGGGAACAGTAAAAGAAGGATTAGCCAACCCC
>JALHPX010000249.1 GCA_022842225.1 bacterium | reverse complement strand
CTAGTCTCTCCCGCGTGTCGTACCTTTCCGAATTCGCGGCCGATGAGGCACCTTACCGATCGCCCCAAAGCGCTTTACTTGATTGGCTCCGCAGCGCCCATGCGCGCACGCTGGAGCCATCCGCCCAGGTAGCTTTTCACCGGGTATTCGATCGAGTCATGAAGGGGCTGGGAGAAATTCAATTTCGCTCCCACTACTCCTCGGATTTCACGCACAGCGACTGGGAAAAGACGGAGCTATTCAAGGAGGCCACGGCCAGCATCGAAAAGCGTCTGGCGGTTTTTGACCGCTATACTTCCGAGGCCTTTGGCAGGTGGTACAAAAGCAGCCCTGAATTGCCGCCCGAGATTTTACACGTCACCTGCACTGGGTACATCGCCCCCAACGCCGCGGAAAAGAGAGTTTCGCAGCTAGAGTCTTCCACTCGCGTTACGCCGCTGTATCACTCTGGGTGCTTTGCAGCGATCCCCGCGGTGAGAGAAGCCAGTTTTCGGCAGCATGTGGTGGATATCTGTCACACAGAAATGTGCTCGGTACATTTTCGCCCGGGCAATTGCGAGCTGGATCAAATGGTAATCCAGGGGCTATTTGCCGATGGCTTTATTCGCTATCGCAGTAGCACTGAGAGACCGCAGGACCCAAGCTTTCGAGTCCTTCAATACGAGCAACACATCTTGCCGGGAACTTCGAGTCTAATGACCTGGCAGCCGGGCTCCCATGGCTTTGAAATGCGCCTCTCCCGCGAAGTGCCGGAATGGATCGGCAAGTCGGTCAGCGAGTTTGTTGCTCGATTTGATTGTGAGCGGAGCAAAACGTACTTTGCCATCCATCCGGGTGGACCGCGAATCGTCGATACCGTTTGTGAGCAGCTAAAGCTCGAAGGGTGGCAGTACGCAGCGAGTAAGAAAGTGCTGCGAGAGTACGGCAATATGTCGTCAGCGACACTGCCCTTTATTTGGCGAGAAATGCTGCCGTCGTTGCCAGAGGGCGCGCAGGTCGTGTCACTGGCCTTTGGCCCCGGTCTCACCTTAAGTGGTCTAAGGGTCCAAAAAGAAGGTGGCGCGTGACTTGGGTCTTTGCCCTTCAAGCCGTGCTGATGCTCGTCGATGAATTTGTCTGCCACTATCGTCGAGAAGTGCCCAAGTGGGAGCGTGTTGGTCACCCGGTTGATACCTTGACTGTCTTCTTGCCACTCGCAGTAACGATTTTTTTTGCGCCGAATGCCAACACTGAAATCGTTTTTATTGCACTCTCGGTATTTTCCTGCGTGTGCATCACCAAAGATGAATGGATACACGCGCGTCACTGCTCGGGGTTTGAGCATTGGCTGCACGCCATGCTCTTTGTGTTGCACCCGGTTCTGTTCTTTGTGGCCTACCGGATTTGGCACGATGCCGATGCGAATGCGTTTGGAGCGATTCTC
The DNA here is from genome assembly GCA_022842225.1 of bacterium. Lineage (GTDB taxonomy): Bacteria > Bdellovibrionota > FAC87 > UBA2466 > UBA2466 > JALHPX01. The sequence continues at coordinate 3,879 of JALHPX010000249.1, read as the reverse complement.
TTAAAGGGTCAAACGGTGGCCGTCTTTATCTTCTTCTTCTACCAAGTTTGGTTCTGGAATCTGCGAGGTGTGTATGGCCGAAGTAAATAACGCGATTTATTCCACGTTGGGAGATCGTTGGTATACGGCGCAGGATGATCCCGTAGCTTTGCTCAGAGCCGAAAGCCGCGCGCGCAATCCTTGGATCCTAAAACACATTCAGAGCCTGGGCCGCGAGCCTGAGTCCGTGCACGTGCTGGATGTGGGCTGTGGAGCTGGTTTCTGCACCGGCCCTCTGGCAAAGCAAGGCTATGCCGTAACCGGCCTGGATTTTTCCGCTTCAGCGCTTGAGGTCGCACGTGCGAACGATGACACGGGAAAGATTAAGTACGTCGAAGGCGACGCCCTCAAGCTCCCTTTTGCCGACGGCAGCTTTGACGTCGTGATCTCGATGGATGTCTTGGAGCACGTGGCGCCTGTCTCCAAAGCAGTGGAAGAGGCAAGCCGCGTTTTAAAGCCGGGTGGGCTCTTTCTCTATTACACATTCAATCGCAACTTTTTTGCGTGGCTGATTTTAATTAAGGGAGTCGAGTGGGTTGTGAGAAACACTCCTGCCCATCTCCACGTCTATAAATACCTGGTAAAGCCCAGTGAATTGGCCGGTTACTTGCGCGATTCTGGAATGCAAGTGGGAGAACACATGGGGCTAAGGCCCAAGCTAGGCAAGCCATTCTTCAAGATGCTGACGAGCGGCGTGGTCCCTACTGACCTGGAGTTTAAGCTGACGAAGAGCTTGTGGCTTGGGTACTTGGGCCGGGCGGAAAAACCCGCCTGACTCACTCTTGCAGGAGCGGGCCCGCGCCAGTAGGTTCACGACGATGTCTTCCATTCAAGATGAAATTCAGCGCTGCACGGAACTATTAAAGCGCCTGGCCGAGGATCCCAAGCTGGTTGCAGGCATTGAATACGAAAAAGTGCTGGAACTCACTCAAGCCGCGGGTCGATTTTCGCGTCCGCACAAGGACGCCATTCGGGTTCAACACAAAGCTTTCTACGCCGCCCGCCGCAAAAGCCTGCAACAGGCGGATAAAAAAACGCGCGCTATGACCGGCATTCGCGAGGCCAGAGTCTCGCCGGTATTCCAAGCGCCCGCGCAAGTCGCTCTGCCGCCTTCCACGGCGACGGGTCCTGAACGAGTGCTTTCTTCGCCCCGCAATTGTTATGTTTGCAAGGCGGAGTTCACTAAGTTGCATTTTTTCTACGACTTGATGTGCGCCGAATGCGCGGACTTTAATTATCGGAAACGTTTTCAGTCGGCCCCGCTGCACGGACAAGTGGCCGTCATCACTGGATCGCGCTTGAAGATTGGTTATCACGCGACGTTGATGATGTTGCGAGCGGGAGCAAAGGTGGTGGCGACCACGCGGTTTCCAGTTGATTCCGCACTGCGATTTTCGCGCGAAGCGGATTTTCATGAGTGGAGCGATCGTCTGCAGATCTATGGATTGGATCTCAGACACATTCCCAGCGTCGAGATTTTCACCCGTTACTTGAATAAGACTTTGGGGCGCCTAGACATCCTGATCAATAACGCCGCTCAGACAGTGCGGCGCCCACCCGGATTTTATGCGCATCTGATGGAGAACGAGACCAAGCCGCTCACGCATTTCTCGTCGGAAGTCCAGGCGCTACTAGCGCCTGCCGAAGCGTGCAAGGCCGAGTTAGCAGCACTGGCTCATCCCGCGTCCGAGGGCTCAGAATCAGCGCCGCTTGTTGCTTGGCAATCCAATGCGCCGGGAATAGGACTGCGCGCCTCCGCACAGCTCTCGCAAATTCCATACAATTACGACGGTGCAGTGAATTCGGATGCTGTTTTTCCTCAGGGAAAACTCGACTGCGATCTCCAACAAGTGGACTTGCGCGAGACCAATAGTTGGAGATTGAAACTAGCGGACGTACCCGCACCCGAGATGCTCGAAGTGCAGTTAGTGAATTCCGTGGCGCCATTCGTTCTGTGCAGCAAACTAGTGCCGCTCATGACACAGGATTTCACCGGCCAGAAACACATCGTGAATGTCAGCGCGATGGAAGGGAAGTTTCATCGTTTCAAGAAATCAGACCGCCACCCGCATACCAATATGGCCAAGGCGGCACTCAATATGCTGACGCATACGTCGGCCAGCGATTTAGCTGAAAAAGGTATCTATATGAATGCCGTGGATACGGGATGGGTTACCGACGAAGATCCGATCACTCTTTCGACTCGCAAACAGGAAGTCCACGATTTCCAACCGCCGCTCGACATTGTCGACGGCGCGGCGCGAGTTTGTGATCCGTTCTTTGATGGGATTCTAACTGGTAAGCATTGGTGCGGGAAATTCCTAAAAGACTACAAGCCGATTGATTGGTAGGTAAAGATGGCAAAGGCAGAAAAAGAAATCGCGGAATTTTCGGCGAAAGCCGTTTCGATTGGCCTCCTACTCGGTGTGCTGTTTGGCGCGGCTAACGCTTACCTGGGTTTAAGAGTGGGGATGACGGTATCGGCTTCTATCCCGGCAGCGGTAATGGCCGTCGCTATCTTTAAATTGTTCCGAGTGCAGGGAACGATCCTGGAGGCAAACCTCTCCCAGACGGTCGGCTCCGCTTCCACCTCGCTTGCGACGGGAACTATCTTTACTATCCCCGCACTCTTCCTCTGGGGAGTCACTCCACCCTATGTGCAGGTAGTTGCACTCTGCTTCTTAGGCGGCGTTTTAGGTGTGGCAGCGATGGTGCCCTTACGTCGATTGCTTATCGTCGATGCCCACGAAGAATTACCCTATCCCGAAGGCAAAGCGTGCGCGCAAGTTTTAAAAGCTACGGCCAGCACTTCCAAGAGCAGCCGCTGGATCTTCCGCGGCATGGCTGTTGGCGCCGGACTTAAATTAGCGGTTGGACTTTTATTCTTAGTCCCAAGCGTACTGAGTTTCTCCGTTCCGTTTTTGCCAAAAGCAGAAGTGGGAATCGAGTTGGGAGCCGCACTTCTTGGCGTGGGCTTCATTCTCGGGTACCAACAATCGGCCATTGTGGTAGCCGGTTCGATTTTATCGTCGTTAGTATTGATTCCGTTATTGGCCCTCTTTGGCCAATCGATGACTCAGCCCTTCCCTCCCGAAACCACGTTACTGCTCTCTAGCATGTCCGCCGATCAGATCTGGGCCAAATACATTCGCTATATCGGCGCGGGTGCGGTTGCCACGGCTGGCATTCTCACTGTCTTGCGAAACCTCCCCAGCATGTACGGTGCCTTTGTTGCCGTTGCACGCGGGGTGTCCGCGAAAAAGGGAACAGCGGCGGCGCGAGCACCCGAGCGAACCGATCGCGATGTGCCTGGAGCGGTTGTTATCGGTGCTATTTTCCTCGTCATAGGAACTTGCGCCTTAGTGCCGGGAATTTTTGGAGCCGGCATGCCGTTTATTCAACGCCTTGTTTGCTCTTTAGGTGTGGCTTTCTTCGGCGTTCTGTTTGTCGCGGTGGCAGCGCGCATCGTCGGTATTGTCGGTGTCTCTTCTCAGCCTACTTCTGGCATTACGCTGGTCACCCTGTTAGGGACTGCTTCGGTGTTTGTGGCGTTGGGTTGGAACGATTTGGGCGCGCGCGCGGCCGTTCTCACTGTCGGCACGATTGTCGCCATTGCAGCTTCTAAGGCGGGCGATATCGCGCAGGATTTGAAAACCGGTTACCTGGTCGGGGCCACGCCGGCTCGTCAGCAGTTCGGCCAATTACTCGGAGCTTCAGTAGCCTGCTGGGCAGTCGCTGGAACCGTCTTGCTCCTCGGCGAAGTTTACTCGTTCGGCTCCAAAGAAATTCCGGCCCCCCAAGCAATGCTGATGAAGACCATCATCGAGGGCGTGCTGTCGG
>JALHPX010000248.1 GCA_022842225.1 bacterium | reverse complement strand
AACGGTAGGAAGATCGCTGGAATCTTGAGTGAGTCTGTTGGCGACGAGACGATGGGGACCTGCATAGTCGGCGTCGGCATCAATATCAACGCCACGACTGAAGATCTCATTCCGTTCTTGAAAAACCCATTCCCCGCTACGTCGCTTGCGGTGGAGGTAGAGGGCTCCACTTTAAGTGCGGATCAGGTGTTAGATGTCGCGTTGACAAAGCTAGAAGCCCTTTACGAGCTGTATTGGGAAAAAGGCTTCGATTCTATTCGTGAAATTTGGAACGAAAACTGCCGGATGATTGGCAAGAAGGTGCAGATTGAAAATTCTGGCTTTCTTGGCCATAACGACAAGGCGGCGAAGTCGCAAGACGGTGTGTTCCTGGGTATCGACGCTACAGGCGCGATGCGGGTACGCACTGAATCGGGACAGGACCAGACATTTTATTCGGGAGAGATCACTTGCTTCTGGCCATAGATATCGGGAATACGCAGACGTCGTTTGGAGTGTTTGATACAGCCACTCCCCGTGCGTTGCTGCATCATTGGCGCGTTGAGACCAAAGCGTCGCGCACTGAAGACGAATACGCCTCTCTTTTATTGCCTCTGATGGAAGCCGCGGGTTTTGGCAAAAAGTCCTGGAGCGCGGTTGCCATGAGCTCCGTCGTGCCCCTGGCTGATTGGGCGGTGGAGAAATTTAGCGAACGTTATTTGGATCGCAAGATCTGGAAAGTGCACCACCAATTGGATTTGGGTGTGGAGATTGACGTTGATACGCCGTCGGAAGTGGGCGCGGATCGATTGGTCAACGCCGCTTACGCTGCTGCGCGCTTGTCACTGCCGGCAGTGGTGATTGATTTTGGAACAGCGACGACTTTTGATTACATTTCGTCTGATAGAAAATACCAAGGCGGCATCATCTTGCCAGGCGTGCGCATGGGCGCCGAAGCACTTGGCGGCAAAACAGCGCGGTTGCCATTCGTACATTTGAAATTTCCCGACAAGGTCGTCGGCCGCACTACCGAGACTTGCATCCAGAGCGGATTGCTCTACGGCTATGCGAGTTTAATTGACGGCTTGGTAGAGAGAATTGAAGTCGAGAAAGGCCCCATAAAAGAGGTCTTATTGACGGGCGGACTCGCCTCGCTGTTTCAGTCTCACTTAAAGACTAAGACCCGGCACTTACCCGACCTCACGCTCGATGGCATTGCGCTGCTCTTTGATCGCGTTCGCTAGCGTCTAATCCCTAAGATAGTGGCAGGTATAGCCGCTTGGATTTTTCTGCAGGTAATCCTGGTGATAATCCTCGGCAGGATAAAACTCTTTCGCCTCGACCACTTCCGTCACCACCGGCGCTTTCCATTTCTTAGAAGCATTCACCGTCTCGATTGCGGCTAAAGCGGCCGCCTTCTGCTCGGGGGAGTGATAGAAAATCGCAGAACGGTACTGCGTGCCGATGTCGTTTTGCTGCCGGTTCTTGGTCGTTGGGTCGTGCATGCGGAAAAAATAGACCAGCACTTCTTTGTACGTAATCACTTTGGGATCAAATTGAATTTGAATCGACTCCGCGTGCCCGGTATCGCCTTTTTTCACCAGCTCATAGGTAGGCTTAGGCACAAACCCGCCGGTGTAACCCACCTCGGTTTTTAAGATGCCAGGGATTTTGCGCAAGATGTCTTCCATTCCCCAGAAGCAACCACCCGCGAGAGTCGCGGTCTCTAACTTTGGAGTCGTCACGTCCTTAATCTCCTTCGCTTTTAGTTTCGGCTCAGCCACTTTCGCATGCGCTGCGCCAAAACAAGCTATCAAATTGAACACCAGGAGAATACTCACGCTGCTTAGTTTTTTCATCTTGTTAAAAAGCGTATATCGATGTGTTCGTATTCACAAAGTCTTCTAGTAATTGCCTAAACAGGTGAGTGACAATTTTTCGCTTTTTAAAATCGACGACGCGCAAACCTCGCATAACGCGCTCAGTGAACGGCTGGCATACCACTTGCTCTATAGGCGCATGATGGTTCTTGGGTCGTGTCTGTGCACGGCGCCCAAGTTTAAGTGGAAGTTGAATTTTAGAGGATGTTGGCCATGCGAAATATTGCGAAAAATACCTGGTTGCTTACCCTGGTGGGCTGGGCGCTTCTCGGCAACGCGATTGCCGCGGAGGCCTACTCCCAACCTTACTACGGCGGTTCGCCTTATCAGTCGAATCTGTACGGCGGATTTCCTGGCGGATCTATGCCTCCTGGTTCTTACTACTCGAGGACGACCACTCATACGACGACTTACTACGGATACCCACAACAACAGTATCCGCAATACCCTGCTCCAGGATATTTTCCGTATCCTGGATATGTCTATCCTAATGCATGCTGGTACTCTTTCTGTCAGCCTCGCCCGTTCTGCGGCGGTGGCATGTGTGGCGGTGGATGTGGTGGCGGCGGCTGCGGATACGGATATCGCGCTCCCCGACAAGTATTTGTCGGCGTGGGCCCTATCGCGGTAAACGTCGTTTACTAGAACTTAAGTGAAAAATTATTTCGAAGGCAGGCGCTGTTTCACACAGCGCCTGCTTTTTTTTCTTCGGCGTTGCGTGTAGCTTACTGTCTTTGAGAGGGAGCTCTACGTGGAATTTGCGCCAGGTTTAGAAGAAATTCGTCGCGGGTGTCAGGATGCGTCGGTACGCATGGGAGCACTTCGGGGGCGTCTTTGACTGCGAGATCAAGCAACGTCGCTTAGACGAACTTCAGGCCCTGGAGGCCACAGAGAGCTTTTGGGCAGATAGCCAGCAGGCTAGGGCCCTTCTTAAAGAGAAAACGCAGTTAGAGTCGGTCCTAGGCCTGTTTAAATCGGCGGAAACGCGTCTGTCGGACGTCGAAGCACTCCTCGAAATGGTTGCCGATTCCCCCAATGAAGACGATTTGCGTGCGGTTCAATCCGAAGTCGCTGAATTACTAAAAAATGTGCGCGCAATGGAAGTGCGCGAAATGTTGAGTGGCCCGAATGACGCGGCCGATGCCATTGTCTCGATCAATTCGGGTGCCGGAGGCACAGAGGCGCAGGATTGGGCGCAGATCTTGTTGCGTATGTACTTACGTTACTGCGAACAGCGCGGTTGGCAGACGTCGATGGCAGATATGCAGCCCGGTGAAGAAGCCGGCATTAAGTCTGCGACGTTTTTTGTGAGAGGCCGCGACTGTTTTGGGTACTTAAGCGCCGAAAGCGGCGTGCATCGCTTGGTTCGCATCTCTCCGTTTGATTCCAATAAACGACGACATACTTCATTTGCGTCGGTGTACGTGTATCCAGACATCGAGCAGGACATTGAAATTGAAGTTCTAGATAAGGACTTACGCGTCGATACCTATCGTTCCGGCGGCGCCGGAGGTCAGAAGGTGAACAAGACCGATTCCGCTGTGCGCTTAACTCACATCCCGACGGGAATCGTGGTGGCGTGCCAGAACGAACGTTCGCAGCATCAGAACCGTGCGATGGCGATGAAGATCTTGAAAGCGCGGTTGTATGAACGGGAATTGGAGAATCGCAAAGCCGAGGCGAAGGTGGTCGAGGATTCCAAGATGGATATCGCATGGGGAAGTCAGATTCGCTCGTATGTCTTACACCCCTACCGCATGGCAAAGGATCACCGTACCGATCACGAAACGGGCGACGTGAACGCGGTTTTAGATGGCGATCTGCAAGGCTTCGTCGAGAAATACCTAATGGAGCGGAATAAGAAATGAGCAGCAAAATGAAAATTCTTATCAGCAATGACGACGGATTTGAATCTCCAGGCATTCGCGCGCTAGCGGAAGTCGCCAAAGAATTTGGTGAGGTAACCGTCGTGGCTCCGCACCGCGAACGCAGCACAGCAGGGCATAGCTTGACGCTGCACAAGCCTCTCCGCATTCACCAACACGCCAATGGTTTTTACTCAACGTCTGGCTCTCCCGCCGACTGCATCTATTTGGGTATCCGCGAAATTTTAAAGGGCAAACCCGACGTGATTTTATCGGGCATCAATTGCGGCGCAAACTTAGGAACCGACGTGCATTACTCGGGCACAGTCGCGGCAGCGAGGGAAGGGGCATTGCTCAATATACGCAGCTTTGCTTTTTCGCTGGTGGATTCTCCAGAAGCCCCCCCAAAGACGGTACGCACTCCCCTGAGATTCGAAGAGGCTGCGAAGGTGGCAGCGCGCACACTGCGCTCGCTGTGGGACGCGCAGTTTCCCAAGCACACGTTAATTAACGTCAATATTCCCAACCTGCCGGCCGTCGAGGTGAAAGAGTTGGTGGTCTCCCGCCAGGGCTTTCGCTACTACTCGAATGAGACTCAGAAACGTACCGACCCAAGGGGCAAAGACTACTTCTGGATTGGTGGTGCGTATTCGGGGTTTGAGCCTGGCGTCGACACGGATTGCGAGACCTTGGAACACGGCAAGGTCGCCGTTACCCCCATTACCATTGATTGTACCCATAATGATTTTTATACGACTCTTAGGCGGCTCAATCCTAAACTCTAAACAGGCAGGGTGGACCTAACCCCCTTTCTGGGGCTGCCCATTTTTGTGTTGGGTCATACATTCTGACAAAAACCGTCCCTTTTTTGAGTCCGGCGAGAAAGTGCACGCTTTCGTTAGCCTCACCACTGCGTGAATACGACGGCAAACCCTTTGCAATAGCCCCCGTCGTCCGCATTTGGAGCAGTTCCAAATGCGAACTTTTTTTGAAGGGGTAGAAAATGAAGAAGTCGTTATTACTCGCAGTGGCTTTTGGCCTTGCGCTGTCTGCTTGCACGAAGAAGAACGATGCCGTTCCTGGATCGAACTTGGATGCAAAGAAACAAGCTAACGAAGGTACAGAAGCGAAGCCTCGCGTTGTCGCTCCAAATCCTGAGAAGCCTTTGGTTGGTACTTGGCAATCGCCTTGCGTGAAGGAAACTAAGACCATTCAAACCAACGCTCACACAACGGATATTTATGATTCTTACCGTTCGATCTTAACGATCGAAGACGGCGTGATGACGGAAGAATTCTTCCGCTTTAAAGGCGTGTTCTGCGATCCTAACTACGAACACCTTGCTGTTCGTATGGGTTCGACTGACGTATGGGAATACAGCATCGTCGAAAACGGCGAGCAAAACGGCAAAAAATTCCTCGTGGATTTCTTGTACGTAAGCGCTGGATACACGGATCCTTCTCAAGGCGAAGTTGAGTACGCAACTCAGCAAATCGAAAGCGTCGCCTCGGAAATTATCCGTTTCGAAGGCGAAGAAACCATTTACTCTCGCCGTCCTACCAAATAAGGACTAGGTGAGTTTTATTTAAGACCGGTCACTCCG
>JALHPX010000247.1 GCA_022842225.1 bacterium | reverse complement strand
AGAATAGCCTCGCGCGTTCAGGCCGAGCGGCCGCTCACGGGAGAACAAGCGACTCGCTATTACAGCAAGTGGACTTACTCCGCAGTGCACATCGCAGTGCTCCTCAAAGAATTCCGCACGATAGAAACACTTGCGGACAATATGGGCATCTCGCGCGGAGAGGCGAGGGAGGCCGTCGATTTTCTTTTAGTCGCCGGATTGCTTATCGATCATAAGGGCACGCTCGAGGCCCGCCAGCAACGGGTGCACTTAGATCGGGAGTCGCCGCTTATCCGCATGCACCACATCAACTGGAGATTGCGAGCCATTCAGGCCTTGGAGAAATCCAGCATCGACAATCTTCATTACTCGGGCGTGCTCGCTGTCACGACGAAGGCCGCCGATAAAATCCGCAAGCTGGTTTTGAAACTAATTGAGGATGTCGAGCCTGCCCTCCAAGAACCTAACGAAGAAGAACTCCACTGCCTTTCTCTCGATTTTTTCCCTGTATCGACTGCCAAAACCTAATCTCCTCAAAAAAAGACTGCCAAACTTGGCAGTCCACTGCCAGCGCTGGCGCGGCGGGATTACTTCGCTACGCTCGCAAACACTGCTCAGACACTTGGCACGTCCGTTGCTTTAGTGACCGACATTCGTTGGTTTTAAAAAATTTTATGGAGGATTTATGAAAATGACCCAACACAGAAAGCGCCCTTACTTGAAAACGATTTTCGCGGTGACCAGCATGGGACTCGCGGTAATTTTATCGGCCTGCGGTTCCGAGAAGACCGGCTTGCAGGAAGATGTCGATGTGGATTCCTTGGAAGTGCGTTCCAGCATCTCTGAAGGTTCGGCCGTCTATGGCGTTTGGACGATTGCGCAGATTGAACAAGAGTCGGTGAAAAAGACGACGCAAATCCGTGTCGAGCGTGGCAAAGTGACTGCAATTACTCTCTGCGAATCGGGCAAGGACACCGTGAAGGCCTTTGCCTCTTCGTCTGCAATCATCTCGCAAAGCAAAATCGATATTCTCTCCACCAGCCGCAGTCAGCGTTCGATCATGGCCGATGGTCTGCGCATTCCATGTGAAGCCACCATCTCTGCAGGAGAACTCGCTTACAAAATCAATGGAGCGACAATTTCTGTCACCCAATCGGAAGATCCCGGATTTTCCGAGCGATGGAAGAAGACCGCCAATCTCTAATTTTGAGCGTGGTTAAGCGACGAGGACCGGAGACAATTTGCGCTCTGGTCCTCTTGCTTCGTTCTCCGAACAAGTTGAGTTCGCTTAGTGATTTCTATATAATGCAGCGCACCACACACACACAGAACCCACTTCGGGATTACATCATCTTTGTCATGGGCTAACTTCGACGCGCGAGCGGGAACCCGCGCGGGGAAAAAAACATGCAGAGTTTTTTAACTTATACGCTAGAGCGCGAGCTTGGCCGCGGGGCCTCGGCTTGCGTTTATTTGGCGCGGGAACAAGGCAAGGGAGAAGTTTGCTTAAAACTTTTTCATCCCCGCCTATTCCAAGACTCCGAATTTTCCCGACGCGTTCGTCGGGAAATGCGTCTGATGTCCGATCTTTCCCATCCCAATATTGTGCGCGTTCTGCAGGTACACGAGGACACCGATCCGCCAGCGCTAGTGCTGGATTACGTCGATGGCGAGAACTTAGAAACGTTTCAGGCCCGATTGCCTTACGTGTTGCCCGAAATTGCAGTTCTCATTGTGATCGAAGTTTTAAAGGCGCTCGAGTACTCGCACGAGCGCGGAATTGTTCACCGCGATTTAAAGCCTGAAAACGTCTTGGTACGCCGAGATGGAAAAGTTTTTGTAACAGATTTTGGATTAGCCAAAATGGACAATGGCACGACCATTACACAAACCAACGCGATTGTAGGTTCGATCGATTTCATGTCGCCGGAGCAAGCAGCGGGTGATCGCGTGGGCCATGAGTCGGATCTCTTTTCTCTCGCCGTAATTTTGTATTTTCTGACGACCGGCACGCGGCCCTTTTCTCGCTCCACGCCCACGGCGACTTTGCAGTCGATTCGCACGCCCTCGGCAGAAGCGCCGCAATTGAGAAATCCCAAGATTTCAGCCGGCCTGAGTGCGTTGATTCAAAAGGGCTTGGAACGCGACTTCGATAAGCGCTTTAGTTCCGCGAGAGAGTTCCGTGAAGCTGCCGAGGCTTATCTCGCCAATATCGGCATGGTGCCCGACTTATTTAATCTGCAGAATTGGATTAGCTCGCCGACCGCATTCACTTTAGAAATGCTGCGCACAGCTTCGGAGCAATTGGTTTTGAACGGCGAAAAAGCCCTCAAGGAAAACCGCCGCGCGGATCTTCTGGAGAACCTGGCGCACCTTTCTCTGAAGGCCCCCGAGAGTCCCGCGATTGAGCGGCTCACGCATAGTCTCTATAAGTTGCGTACGAAGCGGGCAGTGTACTGGTTGCCTGTGCTCTTGGTGTTTTTGGGATTGGGAAGTTGGTTTATTCTGCGCCCGTCTGCAAAGGACGAATCGCTGGTATCTCCCACCCCGCCGCCAGCCGTAAGCGAAGGGGCCAAGCCCGTCGCTACCCCTGCAGCGAAGCCCGCGCCCGCCGTCGGCGAAGTGCGTTTCCAAGTTCCCGAGAATGTCGAAGTCTATTGGGACGACAAAAAAGTAAATCCCAAAGCAGCGTTGCCCGCCCAAAAAGTGGGCAAACACAAATTGAAGATGACTCTACCCGGTTTTGATCCGATCGAATCCACCGTCGAAGTTCGCGGCGGAAAACCCACAGTGGTGAAAGTACAATGATGCCCTTTTATCTAAAAATAGCGACCAAGCCAGTAATTACTCTCTCTAAACCCTTCTTTACCGTGGGGCGCGGAGCCGGCTACGACTTGAGTCTCCAAGGGACGAAGTTGGAGCTGCTGTTTACCCTACAAAGCAGAGGTGGCGAATACTGGCTCTTGCCGGGCGACGAAAAGATTTCTGTGAATGGCAAACGCGTTTCGGGAATCGAGCGCCTGGTTGCTTTGGATCGCATCACCTGGGAAGGCGGCACGGCCAGCTTCTTGGATGCTCCGCTAAAAGAAGAAACTTCCGATACCGTCGGACAGCAATTTTCCGAAAGTGCACTGTTGCAGGATTTCGTAGTGGAGTTGGAGCAGGGGCATAGTTCCGAAGCAGCGCTAGAGGAAATGCTGCGCAAGCTAGCGCGCGTGGTGGGTGCTGAGAAGGCTTTTATCGTCTCGGATCTCTCGGGGCAGAATCAGTGGGATGTGCTCGCTCGCTATGGTGAGTCGGAAGACAGCCGGGAAGTTCGTCGTAAGTTTATTAGCAGCACGATCCTCAAGCAGTGCTTGGACGAACGCCGTCCGGTCGCAATCGAAAGCGTGATTGGGCATCCGCTGGAGAATCAGTATTCGATTCTTTCGGCGCAGGTGTTCTCGGTCGCGTGTGTGCCTTTAATTCTCGGCGAGCGAGTGATGGGCGCGTTTTATTTTTCGACCCATACTCCGGGCAATACGATTCAAAAGGCGATGCTGTCGCAGATTGCGAGTCTGGGTGTGCAGGTTTCGCTGGTGCTGATGGCCCGGGACAAGATTGTACCCATCGCAAACAAGACGGATAACAGCAAGGCTGGTTGGATTTTTGCCCAAGGGCCTGGCCCCATGCAGGAGATCGATAGCCGTATCTCCAAACTCGCTGCAACCAATCTCAATGTTTTGATCTTAGGAGAAACGGGAACGGGTAAAGAGCGCGCAGCGCGTGAATTGCACGATCGCAGCGCTCGGGCCAAGGCGCCCTTTGTCGCTGTCAACTGCGGCGCTATTCCCACTAGTTTGATTGAATCGACTTTATTTGGCCACGTGAAGGGGGCTTTCACCGGCGCTCACCGCGATCAGCCAGGCAAATTTCAATTGGCCGATCAGGGCACGTTGTTTCTCGACGAAATCGGCGATATGCCGCTCGATGTGCAGGTGAAGTTACTGCGCGCGATTCAAGAAGGCGAAGTTGAGCCAGTGGGAAGTGGTAAGCCAGTTAAGGTAAATATCCGTATCGTCGCAGCGACCCACCAGTCGCTGGAAAACGCCATCGCGGAGAAGCGCTTTCGAGAAGATCTGTTTTACCGTATCCACGGCGCTGGGATTGTTCTGCCGCCGTTACGCGAACGCAGCTTTGATATCGAGCTACTGGCTAAGCATTTTGCGGCTGCCATCGCTCCCGCCACCGAGTTTAGTTCAGAGGCCATTGGGCAATTAGTCTCCTACTCGTGGCCCGGGAACGTCCGGGAACTCGAACAGGTGATTCAGCGCAGTATCGCATTAGCGCCCAGCAGCCGCTTGGAAGCGAGAGATATCGATTTTGGCGCTCGCAGCATGGCGACGCCAAACATGTCGGTCGAAGACTTTTCAGCGAGCCTCAAGGATGGCAAATCCAAATTTACTGCATCGTTTGTGAATCGCGTACTGGAGCGCAACGACGGCAACCGTGCTCGCACGGCTAAGGAACTGGGAATTTCCGAGCGCTCTTTGTACCGACTTTTGGCGTCAGATAAAACTGACAGCCCAAGCTGACAAACTTGGCAGACTGGCCCGGATAACGGGACCGATTCCGAGCGTGGTGAGTTGGCCCCGCGCTTGCAATTCCGATTCCCTGTTCGCTTGAAAAAGCATCGGAATAACTTTTTGAATGAGGAAACTATGAGACTGAAGTCTAAGACGTCTTACACCGCGTGGGTTCTGGCCATTAGTATGGGCCTGTCCGGCGGTGTGTTCGCAGATACCTATAATTTTAACTTTTCTAAGCCCAGTAAAAGCAAAAAGGGCCCGCAAGTAGAAGTCGAAGAAGACGAAGAATCCGCGGAAGATGCGCCCAAGGAAACCGTGAAAGAGAAGAAGACGGAAGAAACTGTCGCCTCTGATCGCGCGCCCATCGTTATTCACAATAACAACAGCATCGCGATGCCCCCCACCGCGGCGCCCGTGGAAGCTCCAAAGGCCGAAGCGAAGCCAGAACCACGGGCAGTTGAGACTTCTTCCGGGTTAAGTTCCACGGAAGCGACAGTCGTTGTCGCCGATAGCAGCTCGCTTTCGCCGTGGAGATTGGGACTCCTGAGTACCGTCAGCAAAGACGTAGGCGTTAATAATGGGTACCGCTACAACTTGCTGCCACCTGCACCTGAATTGTCGTTTGGAGTTTCGTTGGCCTACTCGATCACACGTGCGCTGGCTTTGAACACCTACGCTTCGTTTGGCGAGTACCACGGCAGTCAAAAGCTTTACGGCGGTGCCGAGATCGAATTTCTCCCCGTGCGTTGGCAGTTGAGCAAATGGGATCCGATCGCGTTTGGAATTCTAT
>JALHPX010000246.1 GCA_022842225.1 bacterium | reverse complement strand
GAAAAAGGCGCAAGCCGCCAAGAAGAATCAGGTCATCGTCGAGCTGAAAGAGATTCAGTTCCGTCCTCAAACCGACGACCATGACATCGATTTTAAGGTTAAGCACATCATCCGCTTCCTGGGTGAAGGGAATAAAGTGAAGGTTTCGGTTCGTTTTCGTGGCCGCGAAGCCATGCACGCCGACCTTGGCTTCAAGCTACTGAGACAAATTGTGGAAATGGTCGGAACAGCCGGAGCGGTGGAAACCCCACCTAAAATGGAAGGTAAGATCCTCTCCATGATCTTTGCTCCAGGCGCCAAAGTTCCCAAAAAGCCAGCTAAACCCGCGACGGCAACGGAGAGCGCTAAGCCCGCCGCCAAAGCCCCGGTGGAATCAGCTTCTCAGGATCCAGCTCCAGGCGCTTAAAGGAGTTGAGCGCCCAGTAGCCGGATGCCCCAGGCCTTTTGATGTCCATTGCTTTGGATTTTCGTCCGCGTACCCATGCCTGGTAGTTCGAAAAGGAAGTCGGCGCCTCCTTCTACATCCCCACGTTTGCGTCCTGCCTAAATAAACGTATTGTGGTTGAATGCTGAGACAGATATTCGCTCTGCTTATGATGAGTTCATTGCCGGCTTCCGCAGGTTTAAAACTGGAGTTAATAGCGGGAAAATCGTTGGGGGAGGTCTCGCTTGGCGAAACCAAAACCGCGCTGCTTGCGAAGGGGTTCACCGTCGATTCCGACCGGATGTCCGAGGACTATACCTATCTCGTCAAAAAGCCACTTCTGGTTCTTCTGAAGGAAGAAAAGGCGGCTCGGATCTGCGTCCTGGAAGTTCGCAAGCACCTTTCCGCTCTGCGCTTTAAGGGAAAGAAGTTTCCGAAGTCCGCAAAACTGGAAGCCATTTCCAAATTCTTGGGCGGGTGTGGGCAAACACAGAGAGGTTCGGGTGGCTTGATTCGGTCGTGCGTGGATGGCGGCGTTGAACTTACGACGACTCTCCCGTCCGACGACGTCGACACTCTGTGCGTCAAAGGGGAAATTTAAGGCCATGGGACGCGATTGGGCGAAGTCCATTAAGCCAAATTAAGGTAGCGTCTGGTGAAGTCAGACCAGCTCGCTGCGGGGGCCGTAAAACCCCAGAGCCTCGCTCCAGCCGGGGCTAGGGTGAACCTCGCCCACGCGCCCGCAAGCTGGTTGTTGACATGATGGGACAGTCGGGTATGGTTGGAGCGCTTTCAATTTCACCCCCTTCTAAGGTCGTGAAAGAATAGATTTTTGGAGTTTTAAGTCATGCCTAAGATGAAAACAATTTCTGGCGCCAAGAAGCGGTTCCGCAAGACGGGCACAGGTCGGATTAAGCACAAAAAGGCATTTCACCGTCACAACCTCGGTGGAAACAGCGGTAAAAAAGGTCGCGGTCTTCGTAAGACCACGATGGTCCACCCAAGCAACGTCGCTCAAGTGGAACGCATGCTTTTGATGTAAGTTTTTCGTAGTAACTGATTTAACAATTTAAGCCGTAAGAATTTAAGGTAGTAGCAATGCCCAGAGTTAAACGCGGTCCTGCTGGAAGGGCCAAAAGAAAAAAATTATTAGAGCGCGCTGAAGGTTTTACCGGGAGCGCACGTAAATTAGTGAAAATAGCGCGGGAGTATACCAACCGCGCGGATAGATATGCATTCCGCGATCGCAGAGCTCTGAAACGCGAGATGCGCTATCTTTGGCAAGTACGTATTAATGCCGCCTGCAGACTTCACAATTTGAGCTATTCCAAGTTTGTTTCTGGTCTCAAAAAAGCAAACGTAGAGTTAGACCGCAAGATCCTCGCTGATCTCGCGATCAAAAATCCTGCGCACTTTGCTCAGCTTGTGGAGATTGCGCGGCCCCAAGCTGCATGATCGACAACATAAAGCGAATTAAAGAAGAAGCCACGGGCCGAATTACGTCTGCACCTGACGTTGAGGAACTGGAGCGTCTACGCGTCCATTATCTCGGCAAAAAAGGCCTGTTAACCAGTCTTCTCCATCAACTCAAGTCTCTGACTCCTGAGCAGCGCAAGGA
Source organism: bacterium (assembly GCA_022842225.1). GTDB lineage: Bacteria > Bdellovibrionota > FAC87 > UBA2466 > UBA2466 > JALHPX01. Next base: position 3,301 of record JALHPX010000246.1, on the reverse strand, counting down.
AATGGGCGCTGTTTTGAACGAAGTGAAAACTGAGTTTGAGACGACGATTACTGCCCGTCAGCAACAGCTCGACGATCAGCGAATCAATCAAGAAATTGAAAAGTCTCCGATGCTGGATGTGACTTTGCCCGGCCAGTTTGTGTCGGAGCCAGGGTCTATCCACCCAGTCACCCGCGTGACCGAAGAAGTCATCGAGCACTTAAAGCGAGTCGGCTTCTCGCTGGCCTCTGGCCCCGAGATCGAACTCGACGCCTACAATTTTGAAGCGCTCAACATGCCCGCGCACCACCCAGCGCGCGACATGCAGGACACTTTCTATGTCGGCGGTCCCGTGCTGTTACGCACGCACACATCGCCCGTGCAGATTCGCACGATGAAAAATCGCAAGCCGCCGTTGCAGATCATCTCGCACGGCAAGGTTTATCGCTCGGACTACGATCAAACTCACACCCCGATGTTCCATCAAATGGAAGGTCTGATGGTGGATGAGAATATTTCTTTGGCCGATCTCAAAGGCGTTGTGAATCATCTGGTAAAGGCGTTGTTCGGATCGAAGCCTGTGCGGTTTCGCCCGAGCTACTTCCCTTTCACCGAACCAAGCGCTGAAATCGACGTACATTTTGGAAACTTAGGCTGGCTCGAAATTGGCGGATGCGGAATGGTGCATCCAAAAGTTTTTGAAGCCGTTGGATACGACTACGAAAAATATAGCGGATTTGCTTTTGGACTGGGAATCGAACGGATTGCGATGCTCAAGTACGGGATCACCGATCTGCGTTCCTTTTTCGAAAATGATTTGCGGATGTTGGAGCAGTTCTAATGCAGCTCTCTCTAAACTGGCTCAGAGATTACCTTCATAAACCCGATGTTCGAATTGAGCCAAAAGAGCTCGCCGAAAAACTCACGATGCGCGGTATTCCCGTTGAAAGCATTCGTGAAGCGTCCAGCAGCTTAGACAAAGTCGTTGTCGGCCGTATCGAAGTCATCGAAAAGCATCCCAACGCGGACCGCCTTCAAGTTACTCAAATTCAAATTTCCGACGAGCCCAATCACCCTGTGCGCCAGATTGTTTGCGGCGCTAAGAATATTCAGGTGGGTGATACAGTCCCCGTCGCACTTCCCGGCGCTATGTTGCCAGGGGACCTTGAGATCAAGCTTTCGAAAATCCGCGGCGTTGAGAGCACCGGAATGCTTTGCTCTGGCAAAGAATTGGGAGTTGCCGACGACAGCGAAGGCATTCTCCAATTGCCCAAGCACAGCAAACTCGGCGATCCTGTTTCGTCTTTGTTGGGCGGGCACCAGTCAGACACCGTGATGGAACTCGAGCTCACTGCCAATCGCAGTGATTGCCTGAGCATGATGGGTCTCGCTCGCGAGATTTGCCCCATTTTAAAAACCAAAGTGCGCGAGCCTAAACCCGCGCGCTTTAAGATTTCTCCGCACCGCACTTCTTCGATCATCAAAGTCGAAGTGGAAGATTCCAAGGCCTGCCCACGTTACGTGGCGCGCGTGCTTGACACCTTAAAGGTCGAAGACAGCCCGGAATGGATGAAGCAGCGGCTTCAATCCGTCGGTATTCGCCCTATCAATAACATCGTCGATGTGACCAACTTCGTGATGTACGAGTACGGCCAACCGATGCACGCCTTTGACCTGCGTCGCATTCAATCGGGCACCGTTAGAGTCGGCGTTTGCAAGGACAGCCAGGAATTCACGCTCCTCACCGGAGAGACCGTCCGCTTAGAGCCGGGCGATATTTTGATTTTAGATGGCGATCGTCCGATCGCGCTTGCCGGCATCATGGGTGGTGAAAACTCGCAGGTTTCGGCCGATACTACGTCGATTGTTTTAGAGAGCGCGGCCTTTGATCCACGCCAAATCCGGAAGACAGCCAAGCGTTTGGGCTTGGTTACAGAATCTTCTAAGCGCTTTGAAAAAGGTTGCGACCTATCGGCAGTCGCTCTGGCTAGTGAACGCGCAGCAGCTCTCTTGCGCGATAGCTTTCACGCCAACGTTTATCATCCAGCCATCGATACCGACGAATTCGCAGCGAAGGAAAAAGTTATTTCCGTCGACTTGCGGGAAGTCCGTCGTACGATTGGGCTAAAGAATATCTCGTCGGACACCGTCATTGGGCTGCTCGAATCCATTGGCATTGCGGCTCATCGTAAGTCCATCAACATTCTCTCCGTTCGTTTACCGAGCTTTCGTCAGGATCTGACCGAGAGCATCGACATCGTCGAGGAAGTGGCTCGCTTGCAGGGCTACGACGTTGTACCCACGCACCTCCCACTCTCCGCCGCCTCTTACGAGCGGCTAGACGAAAGCGGATATCATTTTGAACAGAAGGCCCGTCATGTGCTTTGCGCTACAGGCCTCAGAGAAACCATTCACTACAGTTTCGTTTCCGACCAGCTACTTACGTCGTACGGCCTGCCTACCGAAGGCCGCATCTCGATCCAGAATCCGATTAACGAAGACATGAAGGTTATGCGCACCAGCCTACTGCCATCGCTGCTGCAAACCTATCAGTACAATCGCAATCGTCGGGTTGAGAACCAGAAACTTTTTGAAGTTGGCAATGTTTACCGGCGCAGCGACCGCTCCGAAACCGGTGCTAAAGAAACGCTTCACATCGCAGGACTTATTTCTGGCGTGGTGGGCAGCCCAGGTTGGAAGGCAGAGACTGCACCTGCGGATTTCTTCCACGGCAAAGGCGTAGTCGAGACCTTGCTGCGGCATTTGACGACGGTATTTGCTACTTACGAACCCGGCACGCCGATGGGAAAAATGTTCCATCCCAAGCGCAGTGCGGTCATTAAGCTTGGCATGAAGGACATTGGCTATATCGGCGAGATTCATCCCAATGTGCGTGAGCATGTTCTGAAGACCACCGAGCCTGTTGTCGCATTTGAAATCAATTTAAAGGGCCTGCGCAAGTTTGAGCGGACGACAATTCGCTACAAGACTCCGAGCCGATTCCCCGCCAGCGAGCTCGATCTCGCTTTCGTGGTGGATTCCTCGGTCCTTAGCCAGACCATGGGCGACACCATCAAGAGCGCTGCGGGCAACTTATTGCACCAGCTCTCGGTGTTTGACGTCTATCAAGGCGAACACGTGGCTGAAGGCAAAAAAAGCCTCGGCTTCCGATTGAGCTTTCAATCGCCTGAACGCACGCTCAATGACGACGAAGTGGTTGGCCTCAAGACAAAGATCATCCAATCGGTCGAGCAAAAGCATTCGGCGACCTTACGCAGCTAAAATCTGCCAAATTGTAAATTTTATACAAACCTTAACGAAA
>JALHPX010000245.1 GCA_022842225.1 bacterium | reverse complement strand
GCTTTAACGTGTTTTCGCGCGCCGATGGCTGGACGACCAAGACGACGAGAAACAGCACCAGAACTGCAAACCAAGTCATCAAATTCCACGACAGGACTTCCCAAAGGACTTTGTTTAACAACGCGCCACTGGCGAGGGCCTGTTCCTGGGTCTGAAAAGTTCCCCAGATCATTGCAGCTGCGACAAACGGAATGCCCACCACCAAGTAGGTTTGGATAAAACGAATGGCTTTATGCACGGCGTGCTCCTTTTTCAAAAAAGATTTGTTCGATTCCAAGTTTGAAAAACTTCGACAGTCGAAAAGCTAATTCGAGCGAGGGATTGTAGCTGCCCTTTTCCAAGGCCAGGATAGTGGCCCGGGTGACTTCCACCGCGTCGGCCAAATCCTGTTGCGTCAGGTTGCGCTCATGCCGCAGGTCCTGAATTTTATTCTGAATGGAAACCTTACCTTCGATTCTAGGCATCAACTTTTCTCCAGCCCTGTATGTAAAGTAAACTATACATCGGGCTGTGTAAAGTCTATTTTACATTGCGGAAGTTGATCACCGCGATGCCAAATGCCGACAGCCCTGCAAACGTGCGCGCCCAATGCCAGGTAATCCAGCGCCGACGCAGCTCCAGCAGCTCGACCGGCGAAAGCAAATCAGGCCCCAGGAAAAGTTCGTTAATCGGTGCATGCACGACCAGATAAGTAGGGACGATTAAAACCACCAGACCAAAGACCACGCTCCAGCGACTGCGATCCTCTTTGCAGAAGACCGAGCAAAGCGCAGAAAGCAGGATAGAAGCGCCCATGAGGGGGACCATCTTGTCGCCCACGAAGGGTCCCAGCACCCGAAAATTTTCTCTAAAAATGTCAGGAGCCAAAGCCGCCCAATAAGGCGCGATGCAGGTCGCGATAAAGAGCATCGCTCCTGAAAAGAGGCCCAAGAAGATCACGCAGAGAAATTGCAGTCGGGTCAACAGTGGCAAATCGGCTCCCTTAATCGGTGTAATACCGTCGTATAGCACCCGCCGTAGCGATATGGTATTTCTCTATTGTTTGGAGATACCCGTGAAACCCCTTCGCGTCCTGACCGTACTGATTTCCCTATCATTTGCAGCTGTTAGCGTTGCCGAAACCAAAACCAAGGTTGCCTATCTGGGCGGGTTCTCAAGCCTGAGTACCGGTACCGTCTTGACCGATCTGAACCTAGAAAAAGGTTTGAAGATTTTTCTCAAGATGAACCCCGAAGTCGAGAAAAGCATCGAGTTTGTGCGCTTTGACAACCAGGGTGAGGCCGCTAATACCGCGCTCGAAGCTAAGAAGATCATCGACCAAAATATTAAGTTCATCGTCGGCGTTTCCAAGAGCAACCATGCCTTAGTGGTGGCTCCATTGGCAGATGAAAATAAGATCCTCTTTATTACGCCTCAAGCGACCAACGACAAGGTGACACAGAACCACCCTTATGTTTTTCGCAGCTGCTTCTCCGATCTCTACCAAGGCCGCGCACTAGCCCAATTTGCGACGCAAAATCGCAAGGCCAAAAAAATTCTCATCATGACTAATGTCGACACTCCCTATTCCCTGGGACTCGCCCAGCGGTTTATGGAATTTGTGGGCGATAAGGCGAGTATTACCGAATTGAAGTACGTGCCAGACGGCATCAAAGTGGACGAAATCAAAGCCACCGTTGAAAAGGTGAAGCCCGATCTCGTGTTTATTCCCGACTACGTCAACACCGCCGTTTTCTTGATCAAAGAGTTTTACAAGATAGATCCTAAGCTGCTTTTGCTTGGCGGCGACGGCTGGGGCGGAAGAGAAGTCTTGGATCCAGCTATTGAGCCGCTCAAGGGACTAAACGCTTACTACACCACTCTTTGGAGCCAGGATCTCGCCAATCCGAAGAATCGAAAATTCGTTAAGGTGTTCGCCTCCGAATACCCAGGCGATCCGTCAAGTATCAGCGCCGCCACCATGTATGATGCGCTCTCGATTTTTTGGGAGTCCTTTAAAGCGGTAAAGGGACCTAAAACGCCAGACGCAGTGCGGGCCAAACTTCTCTCCACGACTTTCTCGACGACTTCTGGAAAAATAAGTTTTCCAGATCCGAACAACCCAACTCCAAAGAAGCGAGTGGTTGTGAATCGGTTAAACGAAGGTAAGCACGAACTCTATGACTCCTACTGATGTCCGCGCAACCATCAGTGGAATTATCGCCGAGAAGTATCGCTCCATTATTTTCATCATCGCCGGCCTACTGGTGGGACTTTGGTTCACCCTCAGCGCCTATGCGATCAATAATCTCTACCAGCGCACTCTCGACCGGATGTACGGCTGGATTCTGGTCAATAAATCTAAAGTCGAGGAAGGGCTGTTTTTAAGCAACAACGAATCATTACGATTGCGCTTGGGCCAGATCTGCACCCTGTCTGACTCACTCACGCACTACGATGTGGCTCTTTACGATGCGGATAAGAAGACGGTGCTCGGCACTCTTCCCTTCCCCGCCTCTTCGAATTCCGGAATGGAATACAACATTCCAATGCTCCGCACTGCCTATTTTGACTCTCTCGCTTTTGCTGGAAAGCAAACGGGTTATCTCTACGTGCGAGCGCAATTGAAAACGCCGCTGGTACTAGCTACCGTATTGCTCATTTTTGTTCTTTGTTCTGGAATCTTTTTGACCGTCAAACGGCTGCTGTCGTCCTTTACCAATACCCTCGATCGGCGCATCGTCCGCCCGATTATTTCGCTTCGAGAATCGATGAACCGCTTTGACATGGAAAAAGGGTCAGGCGGGGTAAGTCTCTCCACTGAAAACCTTCCGGCCACGGAAATTGCGGAACTCTACTTGGGCTATAGCGCTATGTTGGACCGCATCCGGGAGTATTCGGAACTAGAGATCAAACGAGCCGAAGCGGATGCCACATTTCGTGTCGCGGCCCAGGTCGCTCACGATATTCGATCGCCGCTAACAGCGCTGAAGACCGCGTGCTCCAACTTAGGCGCCGTTCCGCCCGATGTCGGCCATCTCATTCGCTTAGCTGCTGATCGCATTAACGAGATTGCAAATAATCTGATTGAGAACAATCGAGCCCAGGTTAAGGGTCAAGCGACGACTCCAGCCGCTAGCGCTACGCCCCAAGCCTCCACCGAACGATCGCCGGAATGGCTGGCTCTCCTGATTGAGAATCTGCTGTTGGAGAAACGACTACAGTTTCAATCCACCCACGACATAAGCTTTCAGTTTCAACCGGACGTAGAAGCTTTTTCTGCCTTCGGCTGGGTAGACTCTAGAGAATTTAAACGCATGCTCTCCAATCTGCTCAATAATGCGGCGGAAGCCATTCCCGCTGACAAATCCGGGAAGATTGAGATCTTTGTGCGCAGAAAAGACTCTCGAATTGACTTGGAAATCGTCGACAATGGCAAAGGTATTCCACCCGAAGTCTTGCCTAAGCTCACGCAACTTGGATTTAGTTTCGATAAGAAAGCCGGGACAGGCCTAGGTCTGCATCATTGCAAGACGACGCTAGAAAGTTGGGGCGGCACAATACTAATCGAATCGGTCGTTGGTCAGGGAACGCGGGTGACTCTATCGCTTGAAGCAGCTCCGCTCCCAGGATGGTTCTTGCCGGAGCTCCATTTTCGAAAAGACCAAGTGGTGGTAGTTATCGACGACGACAAGATGTTTCATGAACTGTGGCGGCTGCGATTCGCGGGACTTGCCGACAGCGAACTGAATCTCATTCACTTATACAAGCCAGAAGAATTAGAAATGTGGTTGGGTGAAAACCCGGGCGCCCTGGCCCGCACGCGTTTTCTTGTCGACTATGACTTTGCTGGCAGCCACGAGACTGGATTGGATTTGATCCGAAAAAACTCTATTTATTTCCAAAGCGTTTTGGTGACCGGCCAAACTGACCTAAATGAACTACGTAACATCTGCGCAAGCATGAATGTACGCTTGCTGCCCAAATCCATGGCTGCTTCGGTTCCAATTCGGTTAGCAGGTCAGACAGGCCCAGCTCACGGAGCTGGTCCAAGATAAATCCGGCGGATCAAGTGGTTAGAGTAGTCGGCAACGAAGAGAATGTTGTTCACGGTATCAAACGCAAGGCCCCGCGGAGCTTGCAAGAAAGCAGACGTTCCCGCAATACCTTCCTGTTCTTCGTGAAAAGTAGATCCACCTCGGGCATTTGAAGGCGGTCGGCCAAATACCGTTGTCGTATTTCCCGTGGTCGTGCTCACACACCGTACGTTGTGAGCGCCCGCGGTAGAAAAACAGAACTGACCGGCCCGAAATGCCACGCCGTAAGGGTTGGAACAAGAAAGCGTCGTCGCAACGCCATCTCCAGTTACGGCTCCGCCGCAAGCCACCGTGTGCATGTTACCAACAGCAACTGTACGAGTCCCGACCGTTATGCTTGGGGAAGAATTTAAGTTCACGAAGCGAATCCGGTTGTTCGCGCGGTCCGCTATATAGAGATTCCCACTTGTGTCAGTTGCAATTTCCTCCGGACTATTCAAGGTAACGGTGGTCGCTGGTTGGTCCTCGATACCGAAGGTCGAATTCGTGCAAACACCGGCCACCACGGTCATGTTCCCGGAACTATCGACTTTGCGAATGCAATGATTGGCGGAGTCCGAGATATACAAGTTCGTCCCGTGTACGGCGATGCCCGCAGGGCTGTTCAAACGCACACTCGTAGCGACTCCGCTATCACCATTGTAACCTGCAGCACTGAGCGGATCCCCCGCCACAGTCGCTACTCGGCCGGCGCTAATGTAAACGCCAAGAACAGTGGTACCGCTAGTGCCTCGGTTCCAAGCGCGAATGCAACGATTTACTCTGTCACTGTAGAGCAGAACATCGCTATTATAGTTAACGATTGAATGTGGCTGGTTAGTAAATACCTGATTAGGCAATTCATCTTCCGCGGCTACGGCACCACCGCTTCCTGTTCCTATCGCCGTCTTTGCCTCACCGTAACGGTCAATCGCGGTAACTCGGTGCACGCCCGTTAAGCCCGCGTAGAGAGTCGCACGAGCAGAATCCCAGAAAACTCCATGAGGAGAGTTGAGGATCTGCTGGCGTGTATCGATCTCGGAGTCGGTGTAAAGGTTCCAGGCCACCGAGCGTCCCACTCCGCGCCCCAACAAACGTGCAAAGACGTGACCCGTGGTGACGTTGCGAATTCTCAGGTTGCTAAAGTCTGCAATCACAACTTCGCTCGTGGAAGGATCAACGCGCACATCATAAGGATCATTTAACCGACGAAGGAGGGCATTCCCTTCTCCGATATATCCGGCAGTTCCGTCGCCATACGGTCGATTGATGGCCTGATGCGCGATAGTCATCG
>JALHPX010000244.1 GCA_022842225.1 bacterium | reverse complement strand
TATTCGTCAGAGGTATTGAGAATACTTCATGGTGACCATTACCAAAGACAGAATGCTGGACTGCCAAGTCTTAAACGAATCCGGAACCAGGATCTCATCGTCGATGTATGCCCCAAACAAGCCGCCCGGCCAGCATCGAATGGCGCCGGGGAGTCTGTCGTATTTTGCCTCTTCGATGTACCTGCCGAAAGCCGCGGCCGGGATGAAAGTAAAGTTCGTCTGCCAGTATGGCGACTTGGCTTCTAGCCACTTTGAAAAGGACTTCGTGTTGTAGGTCGAATTGAAAAAAACACAACGGAGAAAGCCGCAATGAATAAGCTAGCAATAGGTACAGGGATCTTCTTCCTCTTGGGCGCTACGGCCTGGGGCAAAGGCGAGATGAATAAAACGTTAGCTGAGTATTGCAAATGGGGGCTCAAGTGTAGCCTGAGTTCACTCCCTCCAGATGTGCCCAAGCCGTCCATCACTGAGGCGGAGGCTAAGTGTGAGGAAGAGTCGTCTTCGGACTCAATTACGGGAAAGTCGCCGAAGGTGAATGCCCTATACGAAAAATGCCTAGCAGCGCAGATGTCGATCGGGTGTTCTGCGATGACAAAGGAGTTCAAAGAGATTCCAGCGTGTAAGGTGTTTGAGGACACCATGCGAGAGGAAATGGATAAAGCTTTCAAAAAGCTGTAGCGGCAACAGCCTATTTATTGCGGCGAAGGGCAGGGACGGGGCCAAGCATCTTGGTTTTACCGTCGAAAACGGCGCCTTCGTCGACTTGCAGTATCGCAGTCTGGATTGTTCCACGAACAACGGCCGGAGCCTGAATCTCTACTCGCTGAGTTGCGAAGATATCGCCGGTAAACTGTCCAGAGATAACCACCACATCAGCCTCGATTTGGCCGCTGACTTGGGCTTCATCGCCGATGACTAGAATATCGGGCGTGAAAATCTCGCCTTTGAAGTGGCCGTCGATACGGGCCGTTCCTTCAAACTGAAGCTTCCCCTCCAGATGACAGCCTTTTTGTAAAACGACCGTAACGTCGTGGCTGACCGAGGGAAGATCAAATGGATCCGTCTTGCGAAGCAATAGTGTCTCCTTCACCAACATCGATGCGAGCAACTGGAACCACGATGCTCTCACCTTTTAATTTATCGGAGATGCGCATCAAATCGTCTTTGGTTCCGTAACTAATTTGAATAAAGCCGCGGTCCATATTTCCCACAACTCGGACTTGGGCTCCAAATTTATTTCGCAGGTCTTCTTCCAAAGCCTTGAGATGGACGTCTTCGCTCTGCTGCGCTGCGGCACCCTGGCTCTTCTGGCGCAAAAGTTCGCTGACCTTGCGCTCCGTATCGCGCACGGACAGTTTTTTCTTCAAAATGAGCTCACGGACCTCTAATTGATGCTCCGCACTCTCGAGCGATAGAAGGGCTCTCGCATGCCCCATGGTCATCTTACCCCCTGAAAGGTCCTCGCGGACGACTGCAGGCAATTTTAGGAGGCGGATGGTATTGGCGATCGTGGCGCGGTTTTTACCGACGCGCGTCGCAATATCGTCCTGAGAAAGCTGAAACTCATCCATGAGCTGCTGGTACGCAATCGCTTCTTCGATGCAGTTTAAGTCCGCTCTCTGGACGTTCTCGATGATCGCCATTTCGAGGGTGCTGCCATTATCGGCAACTTCCTTCACAACGACTGGGACCTGCTTGAGTCCCGCTCGTTGCGCAGCGCGCCATCGACGCTCCCCGGCAATGAGTTCGTAATTGCCGTTTCGATTGCGGACAATCAAAGGCTGAATGATGCCGTGCGACTTAATCGACTCGACCAATTCGTCCAGCGCTTCTTTCTGGAAAATCTTACGCGGCTGGTAAGTGCTCGGAATGACTTTTTCGATGTCGCAAAGGAAGTAGTCCTTTTTGACAGCAGGTGCTGTTCCTTCGGCAGGCTTTGCCTCTGGAATCAACGACGCCAATCCACGCCCTAAGACATTCTTTTTCTTATCTGGTTCAAGAAATGCCATGTTCTAAGCTCTCCGGTCCCAAGTTTTGTGAAGCAATCACTGCTGTCTGTACTGCTTTAACCGCCTCCAGGGAGGTGGCCTGAATATCGTCGGCAGCCGCTGGGTGTTCCAGTCTTTGCATGACTTCCTGCGCCAAGCTCAAGTAGCTCTGGGACCCGGTCGAGCTAATATCATACAAGATGACCGGCTTACCATGGCTGGGGCTTTCGCTCAGTTTGACGTTCCGCGGAATCAGCGTCTCAAATGCGGAGCCCTTAAAGTGCGTACGCACCTCTTGGACAACTTGTCTGGAGAGGTTGTTACGAGAATCAAACATCGTGAGCAGAATGCCTAGCTGCTGCAAGTCACGATTCAATCCGCGGCGCACTAATTCTGCCGTGTGTAGGAACTGCCCAAGACCTTCCATCGCGTAGTATTCGCATTGGAGAGGGATCATGTAGTAGTTCGCTGCGGTCAGCGCGTTTAGCGTCAGTAATCCAAGACTCGGTGGGCAGTCGATAAAGACGTAATCGAATGCGCCGGGACCTTCTTTGTCCAAACCTTCGAGTGCGTTCTTTAGCCGCGTTTCGCGGGCGATGGCTTGCACCAATTCGACTTCCGCGCCGCTTAAGTTATTGTCTGCCGGACAAACTTTTAAAAATTTCAAGTCGGTCGGGTAGAGGGCCTCTCTTATCGGCAACTCGTCGATAAGAACATTGTAGATGTTCTTTTCGGCAAAGACGCCGCGGTCCAGACCCAGGCCGCTCGATGCGTTGCCCTGCGGGTCTAAGTCAACGAGAAGGACTCGCCGCTCTGCCGCTGCAACGGACGCGGCAAGATTCACCGCAGTCGTAGTTTTTCCTACTCCACCCTTTTGGTTCGCTATCGCGATGATCTTAGTCATAGATCTTCTTATTAAGTTGTTGGGAAATGCTTTGGTGATTGAAATATACCCCAACGATCTCCATCGGACAAAGAATTGTTATGACGCTGAGAGACCGCTTCGTCACGTCTTAGGCATGTTCCACGTGGAACAATTTGGCGTCGAGGAATTTTGCAAAACTACTTAGATGTTCCACGTGGAACATATTCAAAAGTAGAGATTTTCCGGCCACCAGAGTCGCCTGGCAAAGTATAGGTCGCATTTTCCAAGAGACGAAACGCGGGCGGGGCTTTTGGGAACTCCGCCAAACCTCCCACCGTCACCGCGACTCGCGAAGTGTGCGCCAGGAAGGGAGCGACGTATTCAAAGAAGTCTGCCGGCGCCAATACTGCGCGGGAAATCACAAAAGCGCGGACTTTTTCGCGCGGTAAAAAAGTTTCGCCCAGACGAACGTTCTTTAGCTCCAACGCCTTCACTGTTTCCGCCAAGAAAGTCTGTTTCTTGAGGCTTCGCTCAAGAAGAAGGATCGATTTGGCCGGATAACGAATCGCTAGCACCGCTCCGGGGAATCCAGCGCCTGTGCCTAGGTCAATTAGCGGCAAATCGTCGGTAAAATGCTTCGCCGCTCGGTCGGCGAGGTACAAACTGTCCGCGTAGTGGATAGAAAAGGCGTTTTCGATCGATTTACGCGAGACCAGATTGAACCGCGTGTTCCATTCCTTCAAAAGCTCGAAGTGGGCAGCGTATTTCGCGCGCTCTTCGGGGGTCGTTGTTGGGAGTTCGGGGTGCTGGAGATAGTTATCGGCCCAATTCATGGCTGGTCGGGGACTTTCTTAAGTGAAAAAGGAGAACAGATAGGGCAGCGGGAGTCATTCCCGGGATCTGGGCCGCTTCATCCAGCGACTTCGGCGCGCGTTTGGAGAGCTTTTCCTTAATTTCAAAGGAAAGCCCCGCGACTTTGGAAAAATCCGAGCCTTCGGGGATGATTTTCTCCCGCATCTTCTTCAATCGTTCGATTTCAAAGCGTTGCTGCTCGATATACCCCTCGTATTTGACTTCGACTTCGAGCGTTTCCGCGTCTTCGGTGGTCCAGCCAAAGTCTTCGGGGAATGTTCCTGGGGAAATCGCGCGCAAGTCCTCGAGTCCGAGCTCGGGGCGCTTTAAAATCTGCGCTAGGTTCTGCGGGATTGCCATCGGAGCCGTGTTTCGCTCGGCAAAAAGGGCATTGATGCTGTCCGCGGGCTTAATAAACGTCGTATTGAACTTGGTTTTGAGCGACGCCATCAGCTCCTGGCGCTTTTCAAAGCGAATCCGATTCTCCTCGGTCACTAATCCCACTCGAATACCGTGCGGGCGCAGTCGAAGGTCCGCATTGTCCTCTCGCAACGCTAATCGGTACTCGGCTCGCGAGGTGAACATACGATAGGGCTCATTGATGCCATGGCGGGTGAGATCATCGACCATGACGCCAATATAGGCCTCGGAGCGCGCGAGAATGAGCGGTTCTTTCTCCTGATAAGCGAGAGCGGCATTGATTCCAGCCAAAATCCCCTGAGCCGCAGCCTCCTCGTAGCCGGAAGTGCCGTTTACCTGGCCCGCCAAGTACAATCCAGGGACTTCATTGCACTCCAAAGTGAGGTGCAACTGGCGCGGATCGATGCAGTCGTATTCCACCGCATAGCCATGTCTGGCGAAAACAACGTTCTCGCACCCGACGATACTGCGAATAAATGCCTCTTGAACGTCGCCCGGAAGACTTGTTGAGAGTCCATTAGGGTAAATCCAGTCGGAATCGAGGGCTTCGGGCTCGAAAAAGAGCTGGTGGCGGTCCTTTTGCGGGAACTTCACCACTTTGTCCTCAATAGACGGGCAATACCGGGGTCCAATGCCCTGGATCTTGCCGCTATAGAGAGGCGATTTGTCCAAATTCTGACGAATTACATCGTGCGTTCGCTCGTTGGTGTACGCCAAGTAGCACGGCACTTGCGGTAAAGGGATCTCGCTCGCTGAAAAACTAAATCGGCGAGGCGGTCTATCGCCGTATTGCTCGCTCATTTTCGAAAAATCGATGCTTCCAGCGAGTAAACGAGCAGGAGTTCCGGTTTTTAAGCGTAAAACGGTCAGGCCGAGAGCTCGTAAGCAGTCGGAGAGCCCCTTTGAGGACTTCTCTCCCACGCGGCCGCCTTCGCTCGTCTGCATTCCACAATGCATGATGGCCGCCATGAAAGTGCCGGAAGTGATGAGAACCTGGCGTGCGGGCAGAAAGTCCAAGGTGTCGCCGGTGCTTCTGTAGCGAATTCCGGCCACTCGGCCACCTTCTAGGACAATTTCCTTCACTTCCGCGCGCAAAATCTCGAGTCCGGGCTGCGAACCCACGACTTTTTGCATCCTCTGGGCGTAAAGCTTCTTATCGGACTGGCAACGCGAGGATTGAACCGCGCTTCCTTTGCGGGTGTTGAGGCGCTTGAACTGAATTCCGGTGTAATCGG
>JALHPX010000243.1 GCA_022842225.1 bacterium | reverse complement strand
GGTAGGTGGCGTAGCGGATCTAAAAAAGAAGATCATTCGCTGCATCGGCGAGCCCGATAAACGCTTTGAAGAAGATCACCTGCGAATGTTGCGGGCAGTGCGCTTTGCCGCGCAATTGGGCTTTGATATTGAAGCGAAAACCTTTGAAAGCATCGTCCGGCACGCAGATCTCATTCGCAAAATCAGTCCCGAGCGCATTCGCGACGAGCTGTCGAAATTAATGACCTCGCCGAACCCGGCACGTGGCATTCGGTTACTCGATGAATCGGGATTACTGGAGAAGGTGCTGCCCGAAGTGCCCCTGATGAAGGGTGTGGAACAACCCCCGCAGTACCACCCTGAGGGAGATGTTTACGTCCATACACTCTTGCTGTTGGAACAATTGTGTAACGCGGAGCTAGAGTTGGCCTGGGGATGCCTGCTCCACGACATAGCCAAGCCGAATACTTTTGAAAGAGCTGCCGACCGCATTCGTTTTCACGGCCACGACAAAATTGGTGCGGATATGACTGAGGCAATTTTGCGGCGACTCCACTATTCCAATGATGTGGTGAGAGTGGTGACCGCTCTGACGGCCGAGCATTTGAAGTTTAAAGATGCTATGGCGATGAAAAAGAGCACGCTGAAGCGGTTTCTCGGCATCGAGCGCTTTGACCTACACCTGGAATTGCATCGCATCGATTGCAACGCCAGTCACAAAGACATGCGTGCCTTTGATTTTTGTAAAGCGCAGTACGAAGATTTTAAGAAGTTGCCTCCGCCCGTGAAGCTTCCCATTTCGGGGGAAGACTTGAAGGCGATGGGATTTGCGCCCGGACCTGAGTTTAAGAAGATTTTGCTCGCAGTCGAAGACGCCATTCTGGAAGGCACCCTTTCTGAACGCGAAGATGCGCTCGCGTTTGTAAAAAAGCACTTCGGAACTGAAAAGAAATGAAGCATCGGGTTTTGGTTTGTCGGACCGATCGGCTCGGAGATGTCTTACTGAGTCTGCCCGCGATTTTATCGCTCCGGCAGTCGCTCGGCTCTCAGTACGAAGTGGATCTCCTCATCGCCCAGGATCTCGTCGAATTGCTGGAGCCTTTATTGCGATTGCACCACATAGAGGCCGTGGGTTACGAGCGGTCCTCTAAGCAGTGGTGGAACCAAGTCATCAAGCGCTCTTATGCTGGCGCCGTGTGCCTGCATTTTGATGCCCCAGTGGCCGCAGCCTTAAAGCAAGCGCGTATTCCGTTGCGGCTGGGACCGTATTCCAAGTTTGGCTCGCTCCTAGCTTTTAATCGCGGGACATTTCAGCGGCGTAGCCGCGCGCTCAAGTCGGAAGCGGAATATGGCGTGGAATTAGTGGAGATGTTTCTGGCGCACTTGGGTCAGGAAACTACAATCGCCGCTCCTGCCGTTTTGCCGGAACAAACGGCGGTTTGGTTGCACGTGCAGGAGAAAACCGGGCTCACATCCGGGTACTGGGTTTTGCATCCTGGCATGGGCGGTAGTGCTGAGAACTTATCGATAGATGCCTACGCAGATTTAATCCGCCGCCTATCAGCGAAAGCACCGAAGGAGAAAATCGCTATCGGATTAGGGCCCGCTCCTGCGGATAGAAAATTCCGCGCGCTGTTGAAACTGTTTCCCGAGGCAATTGCCATCGAGGGGCTGAGTTTAAAAGAGTACGCCGAAGTTTTCCGAAACGCGGCCCGAGTCGTGGCACCGAGTACCGGTCCGCTGCATCTGGCGCACTGGGTGGGGACATCAACCCTCGGACTCTTTAGCCCCGTGCGTGCGCACCACGCGCGTCGATGGCAGCCGTTTGGCAGCACCGGGCAATCACAAGTGTGGTGGCCCGACGTGGCCTGTCCCGCCAAGAAGCAGTGCCTCGGTCCGGCGTGTGCGGCGTACTTCTGCATGGAAAAATCTGCTCCTACTATAGAGGCCACATGAAAAAGAAAACGGTGACCGCTGAAAGCGCGAAACGGGCTCTGAGAAAGTTGGCCAATCCCAAGGCCGCGCAGGTTCTAGCAGGTTTCTTTAAGACGGGCCCGGGCCAGTACGGTAGTGGCGATAAATTTCTTGGCATCAAGGTGCCCGCTACCCGCGCCGTTGCTAAAGAGTTTATCGACCTGCCTCTTTCGCAAATTCGCATCCTGCTTCGCTCGGAGTGGCACGAGGAAAGACTGATGGCGCTCGTGCTTTTGGTAAATCAGTTTGCCAAAGGCGGCGAAGAACAGCGCAAAACGATTTATGAGTTCTACCTGCAGCACACCCGCTACATAAATAACTGGGATTTAGTCGACATGAGCGCTCCAGGAATTGTGGGCCGCTATCTGATGGATCATAACCGCGCTATTCTTAAAAAGTTGGCTGTCTCAAAGCTACTTTGGGAGCGGCGTATCGCCATTGTTTCGACGCAATATCTGATTCGCAGAGATCAACATGCCGACACTTTAGCGCTTTCTCAGGTGCTCCTTAAAGACTCCGAAGATCTGATGCACAAGGCGGTAGGTTGGATGTTGCGCGAGGTTGGTAAACGCGATCGGGCAACTCTGGTGGAATTTCTCAATGAGCACCGTTTGAAGATGCCACGTACGGCGCTTCGTTACGCTATCGAGCATTTTTCCCCTACTGAACGTGCGCGCTTTTTAGGCCCCAAGCTGGGGCCGTAAGCCGAAAAACGTCCCCTCTCGATGCCTCTTCACGCTTGCTCTCGCTCACGAGGCCGGAAAAAAAGGGCATGGGAATTGAATAATGCCTGCCTTGGCGACCTAGGTCGCCAATGGGGGACTTACATCATGCTTCGGCCGCTTTCTGCCATCCTACTGGCACTCGCTATTGGACTGTTTTTTGGCTGTGGAAAAGATTCAACGCTTTTGATTTCAAAAGAACCCGAAGCTGCGCGTCCCGCTGTGACTCGCGCGGACGGCGCCGTCTCCTATGCCCACCCTCAACAAATCCGTGTGGAATTGGTCTTCGCAAAATCGTCCAAGGTCGTCCCAGATGGCTCCATCACTCTTTTGGAAGGCGGAGCTACCGTCGTCAGAGGACCTGGCCGCGTGTACTACACGCAGGAAGAAGGCACCGAAGTTACGTTCGTCGCCAAACTCGGACCCAAATGGAAAGTCCGCCACTGGAAGCTCTTTCCCGGAACTACTGAATATTACACTCAAACCACTTTGGGTCAGCGCTTGCACCTAATTGAAACGCGGGGCGATCAGTATGTGGTGCTGACTGTGGAACCTCGTTAAATCTTCCTTTATCTCCTCGTTAAAAGTCATAAGTTCTCTGCTGCTTCTACTGGATTCTGATTTCGGCTGTGCTAGGTTGTTTCCACTATGGACTTCAAACCTTTCATTGCGGCGTCTAAAAAAATTCCTGAACTAACCCTGGGCCCGGTACTCATCGGCGCTATCCTGGGAATCATTTTTGGTGCTTCCTCTTTATATCTGGCTTTGAAAGTCGGAATGACGGTGAGCGCCTCGATCCCCGTGGCGGTTTTATCCATCACGGTCTTTAGAGCGTTGAGCAAAGTGTTTCGGACCCGGCCCGCCACTATTTTAGAGAACAATATGACTCAGACCACGGGGTCTGCGGGTGAGTCCATCGCGTTTGGAATTGCCGTGACGATGCCGGCCCTTTTGATTTTGGGCCATGAAATGGAATTAACCCGAGTGATGGTGGTGGCGGTTTTGGGCGCCCTTCTCGGAGTGCTGCTGATGATTCCACTGCGCAAAGCGCTGGTCGTAGCCGGTCACGGCAGACTGCCCTTTCCTGAAGGCACTGCTTGCGCCAAGGTGCTTATTGCCGGTGAAGAAGGCGGCACGAGTGCCGCTACTGTTTTCGGCGGTTTCTTTCTCGGGCTTGGCTATAAATTTTTCAACCTTGGTCTGCGCCTCTGGCACGATGTTCCTTACAAAGCGTTTACTTGGTTTAAAGGCGCTTTTTTGGCGATTGAAGTTTCGCCGGAATTGTTGGGAGTTGGTTACATCATTGGGCCACGCATTGCTGCAATCACAGTAGCGGGTGGTTTGGTATCGAGCTGGGTTCTCACACCCATGATTAAGCTCTTTGGTGACGGTCTTACTTCGCCGCTTTTCCCTGCAACTAAGCTGATTTCGGAAATGTCGTCTGGAGAAATCTGGAAGAACTACGTCCTTTATATTGGTGCCGGTGCTGTGGCAGCAGGCGGGATTATCAGCCTGTTCCAAAGTCTGCCGACCATTATTCATGGCGCTAAAGAAGGCATGAAGGGTTTCCAAGCTGCCAAGAAGGGCAAGTCTACTATTGAGCGCACGGATCGCGATCTGCCGTTGCCGTTTGTTCTAGCCGGAATCGTGGCGTTAGTTTTCGCCATTTGGCTGACTCCTTCGCTGCACATGAACATTGTCGGTGCAGTTTTGATCGTGGTCTTCGGATTCTTATTTGTGACTGTGAGCGCCAGATTGGTTGGCGAAATCGGCTCGTCGTCAAACCCGATTTCGGGGATGACGGTAGCGACTTTGCTGCTCACTAGCTTAATCTTCTTGCTCCTGGGATGGACGGATACGTTTGATCGCATTGCCGCACTCTCTGTCGCAGGGATTGTCTGCGTCGCAGCCTCCAACGGCGGTTGTACTTCGCAGGATTTAAAAGCCGGTCATTTAGTGGGAGCGACTCCGAGCTTCCAGCAGATTGGTATTCTGATTGGTGCTCTGACTTCGGCGTCTGTCATTGGCTACACCTTGGTGCTGCTCAACGATGCTTCGACGATTTACAGCAATAAGAACTTGCCAGCGATTACGGTGCCAAACGTTGCCTCTCTCACAGAAATGGAATCGGTACGCGATTCGGCTCACGCCGATGACAAAGCCAGTTACCACGTGCTGCGGGTAGGCGAAGTGCAAACGTCCGGTCCGTTGGCGGGTTTGGTTTCGGGCAAATACCTTGTCGATGATGCGGGCGCTATCAAGTATTTAGTCGATCCGGGCATCAACGGTGTTCTGAAGAATCGCGATAACGGCACACAAGTGCAGAAGTACGACGCTCCTAAAGCGCGTCTGATGTCGCTGATTATCGACGGTATCTTGGCTCAAAAATTACCTTGGGGCTTGGTCCTGTTGGGCGTTTCGCTCGCGATTGTGGCCGAACTATGCGGCGTACCTTCGCTCCCCTTTGCCGTGGGCGTGTACCTACCTCTCTCCACGTCTGCTCCGATTTTTGTCGGCGGTTGCGTGCGGTGGTTGGTACAGCGGCGCTCGCGTCGGAAGGCTAAAGCGGGTGCGGAGGCTGTGGATGAAACTGAATCCGGTCCAGGGATTCTGTACTCGTCGGGCCTCATTGCCGGCGGTGCGATTGCGGGTATCGGAATTGCGATGTTGTCCTTGCGGGAAGAGATCGGAAGAGC
>JALHPX010000242.1 GCA_022842225.1 bacterium | reverse complement strand
GTGTGCGCTGGCACCCACGGCAAAACCACCACCACGAGTTGGATTGCCTTTCTGTTGCACGAGCTCGGACATGATCCGAGCTATCTCGTCGGGGGAGTTCCGGTTGATTTGCCGAGTGGTGCCGCCTTGAATTCAGGGCAAGTTTTTGTCGGCGAGGGTGATGAATACGATTCGGCATTTTTCGATAAAGGCCCGAAGTTTCTGCACTACCACCCGTCGATCGTGGTGCTTTCAAATATTGAATTCGATCACGCCGATATCTATCGCGATCTTGCTCATGTGCAGAGCTCATTTGAAAAACTAGTAGCCTTGTTGCCTGGCAATGGCTTGTGCATTGCCCGCCACGAAGATCCAGTGGTGCAAAAAGTCTTGGAGCTCAGTCAGTGCCCAGTGCAGACGTTTGGGACCACTGAAGGTGCCACGTGGAGAGTGGGCAAAACGGTGCATTCCGAATCAGGGGTGGAATTCGAGCTTTTCCACAAGCGCCGTAGCAATGGCACGTTCCAGTCTTCGATGTTTGGCGATCACAATATTCTCAATATTGTTTCGGGCATCGCAGTAGCCAGCAACTTGGGCGACACGACCGATCGTATTCGCGCCATCGTGCCAAAATTCCATGGCTGTAAACGCCGCCAGCAAATTCTGCTCGATTCGCCCGTTGTGCTTGTCGACGATTTTGCTCACCACCCGACTGAAGTGAAGGCCACCTTAACCGCGGTGAGAAACCGATTTCCGAGTCGCAAAATCTGGGCGTTTTTTGAGCCGCGTTCTGCCACCGCTCGTCGCGGCACACACCAAGAGCTTTATCCCGACGCCTTTGGAACCGCCGATATCGTGGCTTTGAGCGAACCTTATCGCAAAGAAGATCTGGCAAGCACCCAAAGGTTTTCGTCGGGAGACTTAGCGAGTTCTTTGAAGCAAATGCGAAAGACGGCGGAGACCTTTCCAACCGTAGATGCGATTGTCGACTACTACAAAGAGAGAAGCGAGCCTGGGGACGTACTAGTCGTCATGTCCAACGGCGAGTTTGGTAAAATACAACAGAAGCTCCTCCAACTGTTCAATTGACCCTTACTTGAAGATGAAAAAGAGAAAAGTCCTTTTACGCTCCGCGACACGGGGCCAAGGGGTAGTGGACTACCTCATGGTGACGGCGGTTGTGGCGGCAGTTGCGGTGCCGATCATTCAGATTTATTTCGGCGACCAAATTCGCGAATCTCTCTTCAACAAGCGCGAAGAGCTGGTGACTTTTATTGCCCAGACTCCAAAGCGCCCTGTTCCTAATTTATGGTTTGCGCAAGATCGCCAAGGGGCGACAGGTGGCAACGGCACTCTCAATGATCCAAAAAACCTGGAAGACCCCAAAGAGTTAAAGACCGGAGAGTTGAAAGATCCAGCGGATCTTACTTCGGGCACCGGTACTTCTGCTGGGGGCGGCGGCACACTGAGCGATCCTTCCGCTACGGGCGGTGGAGCCGGCGGTGCAGGGGGCAACGGATCGCTCGCAGGTGGACGCGGCAACGTAGGCGGATCTGGAAACGTGGGCGGCGGAGGAGCGGGAGGTCGGGGCGGAGCCAGTGGAGTCGGCGGAGATCTCGATGATAGCTTTTTTGGCGGCGGCGGCAGCAAAGGCGGTACCAAAGGCTCAAGCTCCCGTGAAGACGAAAGTGAAGGCGCTATTTTTGGTCGTGCCAGTGGCGGTGGCGGACGCGATTCGGATGACACTTCCCCTGCAGCGGTAGCTGGGCGTGCAGCAGAAAAATCCAAGCAGGGCGACAAGGGGTCGGCGCCAATGGGAGCCGATGTCGCGCGCAAAGATCAGTTAGCGGCGCAAGCGCAGATTGAGCAAGAACAGCAGCGTCGTAGCGGCGTGGATTGGTGGTTCTTAGTAAAATTCTTAGTCCTGCTACTCATCATCTTCTTGTTGGTGGTGATTGCGCTCTCCAATTTAAAGAAACGCTAGAAAAATTTCTGACGGTAAAAACAAGACAGCCGAGAGGGGTCCCTTACGGGTTCTCTCGGCTGTTCAGAGCGAACGACGACGGCAAAGGCTAGAGAATTTCGTTCAAGGGTAATGGGAAACCAGGTCGGGGCCGTCGAAAAGGCTCTGTAATCGACCCTAGGTGGGTCTTGGTGAGCACAAATCAAAAATCGCTTCCGCTTCTTCAGCGGGCCTGAGTTCCTTATTCAATTCTCTAGTGGACTCTTGAGGTCCACTGGCTAAGAGAGCAAGCGTTGTGCCATGGGTGGGTTTTTGGAGAGGGTATTTGCCTTAGTGATATCAAATAGTTAGCTTGTAGTCGGGTAACAAAAATGGGCACCGGGCGTGATTTGGGACCAAAAGGGGCAAAGTCGGTGCCGAAGAAAGTCATCATGCCAAAGATGGGAAGCGTAGTTTTTTTTTCGATTTTCGTAGTTGCGCAAAGTTTTGCAACCGCACCACCACCGAGTTTGACTCTGGTGCGAAAGATTCCGCACACGGGGTATTCTGAAGGAATAGATTTCGCGGAAGGTTTTATTTGGAGTGCAACGCCGGAATTATTACGCAAGATCGATCCGGCAACTGGGCAGGTGGTAAAAACTTTTGCTCCGGCTACTCGCTACAGTGAAAGTCTTTCTTGGTGGGGAAAAGTTCTGTGGAACGTGAGTTATTCTGACAACGGCATCTATCGAGGAAATATAGCGGGTGACGGATTTAAGTTTGAACGCAAAGGACAGACCGCAGAAGTGCATGCGTGGGGACTTACTCACGATGACAAGCACCTAATCATGACGGGCGATCACGGCAGCAATAAACTTTATTTCTACAATCCAAAGACATTGAAGTTAGAGCGCACGCTCACCACAGAAAAAAAAGACTTAGAAGATCTCGCATGGGACGGAAAAGGAATCTGGACTTCAAGTTTTACGGCAGAACGCGGAAGGATTTTTAGAATCAATCCAAAGACAGGGAAGCAAGAGGGCACTTACACGATTCCCGAACCGGAGATGTGCCCGGTGATTGATGGAATTGCGGTCGAAGGAAAAAACCTCTGGATCACAGGCAAAAACTGCCCTTCACTCTATCTCGTCAAAAACCCAATGCTCTAAAAGGTGTCAGTCTCCCTGGGGGCCCCGAAAGAGCTGGTCATATGCCCGCTACCAAAGGGGCCCCCGGGGAGACTGACACCTCAGAGAGTGAGTTCTTTGGTTATCCAGCCGTTGCCGTAAGCTGTGAGTTTAAGGGGAGTAGTGAGGTCGGCGGGGATTTCGTATTCGAAGCGTGTTGTATTGGAGACTTCCCACCGCTTCAGTGCTTTGCCATCGGAGGAGAGACCCATGTAGAGGCCTTGGAGGGCGCTGCCATCGAGTTTTGTGACAGTGATACTTAAGTGGCGACCCGCGCTGTCGGTGCTGATGCCAGGATTCAGATCATAGTCCGCGTTGTTTTTTGTTCTTACTAGCAAGCTGGGATCGCCGAACAAGTTGTAAGCCGTGAGATTGTTCAGAGAAAGTTTAGTCACGCCTAATTTTTCCAGCATGTAAATTTGCCCGGCGTAAACTGCAGGTCCCATTAAGGCTGCTTGTCGACGGAAACGATAGTCCGCTACACCCATCGACATCACGGCCGGTTCATGCCAACTCACCTTAATAGAGCCGCCAAAATAGCCCACGCTTCCGGCTGGATCGCCCTCTACTTGTTGGTTCATCCAGGCTTCGGAAAAAGACGGTTCGAGTTTTGTCCACGCGCCATTATCGCAGGCGACGTCGACGATCATCGGGAGCTTCTCGCGGTTAGCAAGTACGGATACTTCGCGGGTGGTGAAGGCAGAATTAGTCGAAGTCCACGCTGTTCCCGAGCCGTGGCCGAAGTAACTCAACCAACCGCGCCCATCGGAAATCGCATTGCGAATGGTTTGTGGATACGCGTTGCGAGCTTCTTCGTAGAAACGATCGACAATATCGAAGCCTTGCGACGTAAGTAGCCCCTCTATCGATTGAGCGTACTGTACGTCCGTAGGGGAGTAGCCTTCACGACTAGCAATGGTCACTGCGCGCGCGTTCCACTCTGCGGTGTAGGTGCCTTTGTCGGAATCAATAAAACGGCGCATTTGGGTGCGTAACTGGCCAAGATTCGAAGCCGTCACTCTGCCGACGAAGCGCGCGGGAAAGGGATTCTCATCTGAGATGCGCGCGTACTGATAATCCGACGAGGCGACTTGCCAGCCGGCCATCAAGTAGAAAGGCGGCACCATCACCTGATCGCCTACTAGCAAGAGAAAGTCAGTCGGCGTGGCGCGCACAAACGCCAAAATCTTGTCCGCAGTCCTGCCTATTTCAGATACCTTTTTAACTTGGACCGCAAATCCCGCCTGCGTTTTCCAGTCTACCCATTGCTGGAAATAGGAGTCAGAGGTGTAGGAATCCTCTGAGATGACGAGCATGCGGTTGGGGACTGCGGTGGCGGCGCGAGTCGCAGGCTCTTGAACCAAAGAACTCAGCCAAGTCGAAGCAGGTAATTTGCTGTTTCGCTCGTCGGGTGATTGCGCGCGCACGGTGAGTGCAATTCTAGAAAACGCTGTCACTTTCTTTTCGAGTGCTAAGTATTGCAGTGGGTGAATCGAGAGCTGCGTGAGCGTTTGTCCCTGTTGGGTGGACAGCTCTTGGAGTTCAAACAGTTCTTTGGGGAAGGGCTTATCGGAATGGTAGCAAGGCGCGCGCTCGCTGGCTGTGCTTTCGGCTTCGCAGCGGTAACTGATTTTAAACGGAGCAATTTCCACTTCGCGCGATTGCGTTACCTGCGCATCGTCGATTGCGACTGTAACGTTCCAGCCTTCGGGAATAGCAAAAACAGTTTTAGCTCCGACGAGATCGGGCTCACCCGGCTGCGCAATCGGCAGCAGATTATTTCCCGTGACTCTGTAGCCCTGGTCAGAGGGATTGAAGTCGAGTTGGTGCACCTGGAGCTGCACATTCCACTCGAGCGTTCCGGGTGCGGTTCCAGCAACGCGCGAAACGGTGAGTGCGTTTTCCGAAGAGGTTTGTGCGCATGCGGCGAGGAAGAGCGCGCATAGAAGCGCGCGGAGGCGGCCGTGATTCAAGGGGAGCTCCTGATTTTTAGATGGCTATAGAACTGGAATGGGAACTTTTATTGCTGGGTGTCGGAGACGACATGCAATTAACTCTAGTTTATCACGAAGGGGACTATTGCCGGGTTCTAACTTTGTGACGGTTTTTCTCGAAATAACGACGCAATAAGTTGAGAGTTTGTGTGGCAGCGACGGATGTGGGCATTTCGCCCGCCAAGATTTTTTCGGCCTCGCGCACCCGCGTAGGACCCATTCCGGTAATATCGGCAAGGTCGCTAGGACTCATGTTGCGCAGGGCTAATTGC
>JALHPX010000241.1 GCA_022842225.1 bacterium | reverse complement strand
AGAGATCTTCCCTAAACTCGCCCTTTAAAATGGCGCTCTTTAAATCCTTATTGGTCGCGGCAATGACGCGCAAATCCAGCTCGATACTCTGAGCGCCGCCGACGCGCTGAATGGTGGATTCTTGAAGCGCGCGCAAAATCTTGGCCTGCATCTTGGGCCCCATATCGCCCACTTCGTCTAAGAAAAGAGTGCCTTGGTGCGCTTGCTCAAACTTACCAATCTTGCGATCAACCGCGCCCGTAAAAGCGCCTTTCTCGTGGCCAAACAATTCGCTCTCAATCAATTCATCGGGAATCGCGGCGCAGTTTACGGCGATAAATCGCCCCTGATTCCGCGGGCTGCCTCGGTGCAAGGCACGTGCAACTAATTCTTTCCCCGTGCCGTTTTCGCCTTGGATCATCGCCCAGCCGTTAGAGGGCGCGGTGACGGCAATCAAATGCCGCAACTGCACGACCGCCGGACTCGAACCAATCAAGGGCTCTTCGTCGTGCAGGGCTTCCTTTAGACTTTGGTTTTCCTGGCGCAACTTTCGCAACGAAAAAGCGTGTTCCAAAAGCAGCAAGACGCGATCCGCGTGCAATGGCTTTTCTAAGAAATCAAAAGCTCCGCGCTTGATGGCGCGAACGGCGGTTTCCACCGTGCCGTGTCCCGACATCATGATCACTTCCACGTCAGGGTAGAGTCCTTTGATTTTCTTTAAAACTTCCAGGCCGTCATCGCCAGGCATCCAGATATCGAGCAAAACGACGTCGGGTCGAAACTCAGCGGCCTTCTTGAGCGCGATCTCGCCGTCCTTGGCGACTTCCACGACAAAGCCTTCGTCCAATAGCATTCCCCGCAGGGTGGCCAGGATATTGGCTTCGTCATCGACTATGAGAACTTTTTTCAGGACCATTTGTTCTGCTCTTCCGCCTGAGGCTCCCAACGACCTACCACGAGCGGCCTCTGACCTAAAGCCGCGATTGCCTGTGGAAACTCAAAGATAAACTGCGTGCCCTTAGGGCTATTGGCCGCGACCCGCACAAACCCACCGTGGTCGGCCACGATCCGCTGCACGATCGCCAGCCCCAGGCCCGTGCCCTCTTCTTTGGTGGAGAAATACGGCTCAAACAACTGGCTCAAAGCTCGCGGGTCTATACCGCACCCCTCGTCTGCCACGGTCAGCCGAATCAGACCACTCTGTTTATCTTGCGAGGTACTAACGGTAATCGCGCCCGTGCCCTGCATGGCCGCCACGGCATTATCGAAAAGATTAATCAGCGCGCGTTTCAATTGCGATCGATCGAGCTCCATCGGGGGCAGGCTCTCGTCGAAGGCTAAGTTAAAGGTAATGTTTTCATGCGCGGCCCGGTAAAGATTCGCCGCCTCGAGGGTAATCTGATTGAGGTCGTCTGCAACGGCCCGAATCTCGGGCAATCTTGCAAAGGCAGAAAACTCACCAACGAGCGCCTTGAGCGATTGCACTTCCTTTAAAATAATCTCCGTGGCTTCGCCAAAAGTTCCGTCGTCGTTGATCTTATCGAGATAACGCTTACGCAAGCGCTGAACTGAAAGCTGGATCGGCGTGAGAGGGTTTTTAATTTCATGGGCAATGCGTTTGGCGACTTCACGCCAGGCTGCCATCCGCTCGACCTTCTGAATATCCGTTACGTCATCGAAGACCGCGACCACTCCCATCGGCTCCCCGGCATCGCCAAAGAGGGGGCTCAGCGTCACCAACACCGAAAGCATTTGCCCATCGGGCCTGCGCATCCGCAGTTCATGGCGGAGCGGTTTAGTACGTTCGCGAACCGTTCTTAGGAGCTCACTAAAATCTTCGCGGTATTCCCGGGGCAGCATCACCGCATAGTTTTTGCCGATTAACTTGGAGTCCGTCATTTTGAGCAGACGCAAGGCCGCGGCATTAACCATCGAGATACTGCCATCTTCCTCAATCGACACGACGCCGGAATGCACGCTCCCTAAAAGTACTTCAATGTAATGCCGGCGGTGATTGAGCTCTTCGTTGGTCTGGCGCAGGTGATCGTTGGACGACTGCAGCTGACTTTTGTTTTCAAATAGATCGCGAGTCATTTTATTGAACGACTCGATCAACTTGTACATTTCGTCGCTGCCCGAAGGTGGGATGACGTAATTTAAATTTCCCAGCGCAACTTCTTCTGTTCCCTTGGCTAATTCATCCAAGGGCACCGTTAATCGACGAGCCATGTAGAATCCAGTCCACGTCGCGGCGAACACAATTAAGAGTGTCACCATGGTGAGGATGGCAAAATACACAGACTTAATCGGGTAATTTAACGGATTACCGTTTCTAAAGTCCTCATAGGTCAAACTAATCTGGCTCAGCTGCGACGAGAGATTCATCGGCACAAAGGTGCTGGCAAAGATCACCCCTCGACCGGTGGGCAAAAGAGCAGGGCAACGCACTAATTCGCCCTTGCCCACATTGAGAACTTTGCAATTGCTGCTTCCCGCGAACGCCTCGCGCAACGACTCCACCGAGGGCGGCGGGATCTCGCCTTCCCTTTCGGAATGGACCGAGAGCGAGCG
Organism: bacterium; assembly: GCA_022842225.1. Lineage (GTDB taxonomy): Bacteria > Bdellovibrionota > FAC87 > UBA2466 > UBA2466 > JALHPX01. The sequence goes on along the minus strand of JALHPX010000241.1, from coordinate 2,840 downwards.
CTCGGCAAACGGATTGGCGTAATATTCCACCGCATCCAGGCCAAAGTCGGTACGCCTATCCTGTAGCCATTTTTCCGACGAGCGGCTGTCGGCCGAAAGCGCGATTTTCTGTGCGAAGTGCCGCCCGTTTTTCTCCGCGGTTTGATAGAAGCTATTGACGACATCCAAGCTGCGCTGAAGCGTCTCGCCAATGCGGGCGTTGAACCATTGATCAAAACTGCTGCGAATATAAAACGCGGAAATACTAAAGAGCAGAACCGTCGGAATTACGGCAAAGAGTAGGAAGCAAAAAACTAGGCGCGTCTTTAAACGCGAGCCCAGCTTGCCCCGACGCTCGTCGAGAATCAGTTTCACAGCGTTCCGAAACACCAGGAACAAGAGCACCATGATCAACAAGATGTTGATGTTCATGAGCCCGAAGAAAAACATGCTGTTCACGAAGGGGAGCTGGGAGCTCACCCGCAGTAAGTGCACCTCCACAGCCGCCAGAAGGATCAAAGCGGTCAGCACAATCCCGACGGTCACGCGCTCGCGTCGCCGCCTTTTTTGCTCGCTAAGATCTAATTCGTAAGACATCCGCCGTTGTTGCGCGGGCCAAAGCCCGTAGCAATCTCCTTATTTAGCGCCAGTGTGGATTCGAGAGGTTAGAGTCCGCTTAAACGCGGCATTCTTTCACAGCAGTTTTAGCCTGGCAAACCGGCGAAAAGCCCGCTGGGAGCGGCCCTCGCCAATGAGGCCGCGTTCGGGTAGGGTCACCCGCAGCGATGGATACCTTCATTTATCTCGATAATAACGCCACCACACCGCTTGGCACCCATGCGCGCCAAGCGATGATGGAAGGCTTGAGCGAGTGGGGCAACCCCTCCTCGGCCCACCGCCTAGGCCGCAAGGCGCGCGAACTCATGGAAAAAGCTCGGGATTCCGTCGCCACGGCCCTCGGCGCGAAACCAACCGAAGTTATTTTTACCTCCGGCGGCAGCGAGGCAAACGGGCTGGCGCTTATGGGGAGCTACTTTTCTAAAGGCGATCATTTCCGCCTGCTGACCTCCAGCGTGGAGCATTCTTCGGTGCGGGATCTGACCCGCTGGCTCGAAGGCCGCGGAGTGGAAGTCCGCGCTCTCCCTACCAATCGCCAGGGCACTTTGGATTTAGGGGTTTTAGAAGAACAGCTTAAGAATTTCCGGCCCCACCTGGTGAGTGTGATGGCGGCTAATAATGAAACCGGCGTGATTTATCCCATTCCCGAAATCGCCGCCCGCTGCCATGCCGCTGGCGCCCTTTTGCACACCGATGCCGTGCAGGCGTTGGGTAAGTTACCGGCTTCTCATTGGCAGGCGGCCGACATGGTTTCGGTCAGCGCTCATAAAATTAGGGGGCCTAAAGGCGTGGGCGTGTTGGTCTTAAAGGGCGATCCCGGTCTGTTTCCCACTCATTTTGGCGGCAGCCAGGAAACCAAACGCCGCGGCGGCACTGAGAACACCCCGGGAATCATCGGGTTTGCCGCAGCTTGCGACGCCGAGATTCCCAGCGCTGAAACGCTCGCCCAGGTGGAAACTTTGCGCGACAGGATGGAGCGCCTACTCGCCGAGCAAGATCCCGAAATCGAAATTATTGCCAAGAATACTCCCCGGCTGGGCAACACCAGCTGCCTGCGCGTTGTGGGAATCCCTTCTGAAATTCTCTTAGGGATTTTGGACATGCAGGGCATTGCCGTATCCGCTGGGTCGGCCTGCTCCTCTGGCTCGATTAGCCCTAGCCCCGTTTTGCTCGCAATGGGACTCACGCGCGAAGAGGCCAAAGAATGCTTGCGCGTCAGCCTGGGACCTAGCTCCACGGCTGAAGAGGTCGACACTTTTGTCAAGGTCGTGATAAGCCACATTCATCGGATCCGATCGCGAAAACGAAGCTAAAACTGATGTTGAGCCCTTCTACAATTTCTGAATATTCCGCTCCTAAAAAAGGAGCCCGCATTGTCGTCGCTATGAGCGGCGGAGTGGATAGCTCCGTTGCCGCTGCTTGGTTGAAGCAGCAGGGTTACGACGTCATCGGGATTTCGTTGCAGCTGCACGACGCTGCGGAAAAAGTAGAAAACAAATTTGGTACCTGCTGTTCGCTTTCCGACATCGGCGATGCTCGCCGCGTGGCGGAGAAATGTGATTTTCCGTTTTACGTCACCGACATGGAATCGGAATTCGAAGAATCGGTTATCGACGATTTTGTTACCGAGTACCTAAACGGCCGAACTCCCAATCCCTGCGTGCGTTGCAATGAAAAGGTAAAATTCCAACGCCTGATGGATTGGGCAATGGATTTAGGCGCTGACTATTTAGCAACCGGCCACTACGCGCAAATTCAATGGAATGCTGGTGCGAACCGCCACGAGCTGTGTCGCGGTGCGGATCCCAATAAAGATCAATCGTATTTTTTGTTCACGATGCGCGAGCAAGATTTGTCGCGGACCTTGTTTCCAATCGGAACGTTTCAGAAAAACCAAGTGCGTGACCTGGCGGAAAAACTTGGGTTGCTAAACGTGGCCAAGAAACCAGACAGCCAAGAGATCTGCTTCGTCCAAGGCCGCACTTATAAAGAATTTATTGAAAGCCGCGTGCCCACGTCGATGCTCAAAGCCGGCAAGATTTTACATGTGAACGGTCGGGCGATGGGTGAGCACACCGGGCTGCACCAGTTCACTATTGGTCAACGCAAGGGCCTGGGCCTTGCCACCCAGAGCACCTCGGACGATGCGCTTTTTGTCGTCGATTTAAACACTGAGAACAACATTGTGCTCGTTGGTCCCGAGACTGCGCTCTTTAAAACCAAGGCAGTGTTGAGCAATGTGC
>JALHPX010000240.1 GCA_022842225.1 bacterium | reverse complement strand
GCTCTTCCGATCTCAAGTCGCTCAAGGGAAAATACGAAGCCGTTTGCCAGGAAATCGTAGACTTACATAAAGAAACGCGCCCGGTCCTCGTCGGAACCATCTCCATCGAGCGCTCTGAACTTTTAAGCGGGTTACTCAAGAAAAAGGGCATTCCGCATAACGTGCTAAACGCCAAGGCGCACGAGCGCGAAGCGGAAATCATTGCCAATGCCGGACAAGCGGGTGCAGTGACCATCGCTACGAACATGGCCGGTCGCGGAACCGATATTGTTCTAGGACCTGGCGTTGCAGCGGCAGGTGGTTTGCACATCATCGGCACGGAACGACACGAATCCCGCCGCATTGATAATCAGCTCAGAGGCCGTGCCGGTCGCCAAGGCGATACGGGCTCGAGCCGTTTCTACCTCTCTTTTGAAGACGATCTCTTAAGAATTTTCCACGGTGAACGCATGCGCTCTTACATGGATAAATTCATGGAAGAGAATGTTCCCATCGAATCGAAGATGGTGAGCAAACAAATTGAAAACGCGCAGCGCAAGGTGGAAGCACACAACTTCGATATTCGTAAGCACCTGCTCGAATACGACGACGTTCTCAACAAACAGCGCGAAGTGGTCTACGAATTGCGCCGCCTCATCTTGGGTGGTCAGAATACCAAGGATCTAATTCTCGATATCATTCGCGAGCAGATCGAAGGCCTCACTGGTTCTTTTGCGTCGACCAAATCGACTGCGGAATGGGATCGCAAGGCCATTACCGAATCCCTGCTCTTCTTGTTTGATACCAACTTCGGTATCACCGACCAAGATTGGGATAAGCTGGCAAATTCCAAGGCCCTTGAAGAATTTCTCTGTCAAAAGGCCACTGCACGCTACGAAGCCCGTGAGACAGAGCTCACTAGCCCGGTGCTGCGCCAGCTAGAGCAATACATTTATCTAGGATCGATTGACCAACTTTGGAAAGATCACCTTCTCAACATGGACCACCTCAAAGAAGGCGTGGGTCTGCGAGGGTATGGTCAAAAAGATCCGCTGGCGGAGTACAAAAAAGAGGGTTTCTCGCTCTTTAAGCTGATGGACGATCAGGTCAAGACAGACGTTCTGACCAAGCTTTTCCGCGTCCAGGTCTCAGCCCCATCACAGGTGGAAGAGATTCAGCCAAAAAAACAACAACCCATGTCATTTCTCCACGGCTCGTCGCCAGACGCGCCTGCGGAACCGCAGAAGCGCTCCGAGGACAAAGTGGGACGCAACGATCCGTGCCCATGCGGCAGCGGAAAAAAATACAAGAAATGCCACGGGGCGTCCGCCGATCTTTAAAGGTAAAATAATTTTTACCTATTAGAGAGGCACCATGGCCAACAACAAGAATGCTCCAGACGCTTTTATCAATAGCTTGATTGCGACAGGCGATGATCTGCCGCCCATGGAGCCGCAGTCGCCGAGCGAAGACCTGCAGATGGGCGAAGTCTCGCTTGAGAATCCCACCAACGATTTTGCTGAGAGCAACGCTGTTTTCGCCGACCTGCAGAACTTTGGGCAAACCGGGGTGATGGCTGAACCCCCACCCACCGAGAATTTCCTGGAAGAAAAACCACAAAAGGCGGCGCCTGCACCGCGCAAGGAATTCCGCATGCCGGTTTCCACCGACGGTGCGGCCATTCCCGCCACGATGTCGGACACCCTGCCGGGATGGAGAATCGAAAAGTACTTGGGGCTTGTCTCAGCTACCACACCGCTTGATCCGCAAAATGCTGACCCAGTCTCAGACGCCAGCGACCGCCTAACGCAAAACGCGCAGGCTAAGGGCGCCACCGCGGTCGTTTCGATTCGCGTTCAGGTGCTTGCTGACAATACCCTTCTCATCCTGGGCACCGCTGTAGTAGCAAGTCCTGAGTGAGCAAAAAGCCAAAAGCAAAAACTTCAAAACCCGTTGACCGCGCCCAGTCGCAGCGAGCGAAGCAAGGCAGTCTCCCTGACTCCCTTCGCCCTATTCCCGCACGCCTCCTCAAGAGCATGGGTGACACGCTACGAGCCGACCTCGCCGACGCCAAGGTTCTAGACCTCTATGCCGGCACCGGGCGGTTTGGCATCATGGCGTTAGAAGAAGGCGCACAGTCCTCCGAATTCGTAGAAGCCGACCAAAGCGTCACCATCGCACTCACTCGAGAAACCCTGCGCTACGCCGAAAAGGTGAAAATCTGGCGGCAAAAAGTGGATGCTTTTTTAGAAACCTGCGACCGCACGTTTAACGTTGTTTTTGCGGACCCACCGTTCGAGAAGCTCAAAGAAGAAGACGTCGAATCGCTTGCCCAGCGCGTCCTGCCGCGGCTCGAGGCCGAGGGTATTTTTCTTGTGAAACACCCGAGTCGAATGTTAACTTCGCCCCGGTTTCACGGCTATCGCTACTGGAAGCAATCCTCCGTAGGAGATGCCGGACTTACCTACTTCGTTGCGGACAAATGAGCCAAAAAAAGAAATCCAAGCCGGTTCCCAAAACAGTTTCCGTGGAAAAGAACGTGAAAGCACCCGCAATCAAACGCGCACTCTATCCCGGCACATTTGATCCCATCACCCGCGGTCACGTCGATTTAATCAAACGCTCTCTAAAGACCTTTGATGAACTGACCGTTCTGGTTGCGCATTCACGCAAAAAAACGCCGCTTTTCGACGGCCCTACTCGTAAAAAACTCATCGAAGAATGTTTCGATGGCGACCCACGAGTAAAGGTAGTGGTCTACGAAGGCCTGCTCGTGGATTACGCCCGCGAGCACCAAATTGCTGCCATCATCCGCGGCCTGCGCGCTGTGTCTGACTTTGAATACGAATTTCAAATGGCGACGATGAATCGTCGCATGTACCCCGACCTACAAACATTTTTTCTCATGGCGAGTGAAAACTTTTTCTTCGTCAATTCCACTCTGGTCAAAGAGGTTATCTCTCACGGAGGCGATGTCTCCGAATTAGTTCCCCAGCATGTGGAAAAACTTTTAAAGGAGCGCCTATGTTGAAATTAGCTTCGCGCGTTGCGGCCCTACAATCTTCGTCTATTATGGACATTGCCGCACAAGCCGGCGCTCTGAAGGCCAAGGGCGTTGACGTCGTCACCCTTGCCGCCGGTGAACCCGATTTCAATACACCGGAAGAAATCCAAGTCGCCGCCACCAAGGCAATGGCCGAAGGCATTACCAAGTACACTCCCAGCGCCGGATTTAATGCACTCCGCGAAGCCATTGCAGAAAAAGTAACCAGAGAGAACGGTTTCCCAGTCAAAGCCGAAGAAGTGCTCATCACTTCGGGCGCCAAGCACGCCTTGTATTTCGCGCTGCAGACTTTAGCAGAAGCCGGCGATGCTGTTTTGGTACCCACACCAGGTTGGGTGAGCTACCACGCGATGGTGGAGCTGACCGGCGCGCAGATGATCCCGCTGCCAATCTACGAAGAGGATGGTTTTCAATTAAATGTCGATCGTTGGAAAGGCATGGCCATTCCGCCTAACGCGCGCGGCATTTTGATCAATTCACCTAATAACCCCACGGGCGTGGCTTATTCGCGTGAGCAGCTGAAGAAATTTGTCGGCTGGGCACTGCAACGCAATTTATGGATTTTGTCCGACGAGATTTACGAAAAGATTTTGTACGATGGTGCGGAACACGTCAGCATTGCTTCCCTGGGACCCGAAGTCCGCAATCACACCATCACCGTCAGTGGCTTCTCCAAGAGCCATTGCATGACCGGTTGGCGACTGGGCTGGGCGATTGGTCCGGCCGATATCATTAAGAAAATGTCGGCGCTGCAAAGCCAATCCATCAGCCACGTCACAAGCTTCGTGCAGTGGGCAGGCCTGACAGCAGCGAAGCTTCCCGCTTCTAAAATCGACGAAATGGTCGAGAAATTCGACGAGCGCCGGCAGTATTGCCTCGGTCGGTTGGAGAAGATGACGGAGTATTGCAGCTACCATCGTCCCAATGGCGCGTTTTATTTCTTCGTGAATTTTTCTAAATTTCTAAACAAAGTCGGTAAATCAGACGCCGAGATGTGCAAAGAGCTGCTCTCCGATCACCACGTCGCGATTATCCCCGGCTCCGCGTTTGGCAAAGAGAAGTTCGTTCGTATCAGCTACGCCAATAACATCGAAAACTTGAAAAAAGCTTTTGATCGCATTGAAGCGTATTTGAAGAAATAACTTAGAACGAATTGTTTAGGTTGATGGCGAGCCGCACACCTTCCGGTTGCAGGGCGGCGTCCGCGCGAAACACCAGACGACTATTCCAAATCAAACGAAGTCCCCACCCTGCTGAGGCGTGCCACGTGCGCAGGTCCAGAGGCCATACCTGGTGCCACACGCGCCCAATATCAAAGAAGGGAACGAAGCCCACAGTGAGATCTTGTTTCATCACGTTCATAAAGAACGGATCCCAGCGCAGCTCAAAGCCAAGGGCTAGGCGGATATTGTCGATAAAACGATTCGCCTCGTAGCCACGAAAAAACCGATCGCCCCCGAACGCAAGTGCCCACGCCGTACCGCCGACAGTGAAGAGTTCATAGAACGGCACGTTGCCATTTAACCCTTCCAGCAAAGTGCGATGCGCAAACGTTAAGCGGCGATGCACCGGAATATAGAGACGATAAGTATAGGTCGCGCGTGTGAATTCATAATCGCTGCCCGTGGCCTTGCCGTAGTACTGCAAGAAAAGTTCATGGTAAGTGCCACGCGATGGATAGGGTTCAAAGTCCAAAGTGTCGCGGATAAATGCCAGGCCCCAATAATGGGAATTGCCACCATTAATCCCACTGGGCCTTTGCGTGTCGAGCAAACTACCGGGCGGCGTGGTGATATTCATCCAGCGAAAGCCAAGGACGGGTCCCACCCGGTAGATTTTGTTGAAGTTACGCAGAAATTGAAATGTCAGCGACGGCCCGGCAATCGTGCTCGAATAAATATTGCTCCCCGCATCGAGCAGATTCTTGTCGTAGGGAGTCTCGTTGCCGACGCCAAAATAAAAATGCGAAATATCCCGGTCGTAACTTAAGCGGCTGGTGATCCGGTACTTGCCGCCAAAGGCATAAGGTAAGTCGACTTGGAACTGGTGCTTATACCGGCCCGCATCACTCGCCATAAGCTGGCCAATGATCTCCATTTGATGCGGATCCTGACGTCGGATGTTCTGCAGCTGCAGACGAAAGCCTAAGTTAAAGCCATCGTAGGTACTGGGAAAGAGAATCGGGATGCCCTGCATCGTCCAGGGATCGCCGCCTAGTTCGAAGGTCTTCTTTTTGATAATCCGGTCGATGCGTTGAGCAACTTCTTCACCGAATTTCTGAATATCGTCGCCCATTACTGCAAAAGCGCCAGGCTTCTGCCCGCGGCGGGGGACCGGCTTGGAAGGCGCCTGGATTTGGGGGCCT
>JALHPX010000239.1 GCA_022842225.1 bacterium | reverse complement strand
TGTCTTTTAAGGGTGCTGCTACTGCAACAGGTGCTGCTTCCAGAGCGACTTCGCGTGTTTCTAATTTCGGCTCTTTTGGCTTTTTTGCACGGCGTGCGCGCGGTTTGCGGGCTTTGGGCTCTGCGGCCAAAACCATTTCCTCTTCCGATTCTTCTTCAGAGATTTCTTCGGACTCGTCTTCGGTTTCCTCTTCATCGATCTCTTCGTCGATTTCGGTAGGTTCCAATTCGAGTTCTAATTCTTCGTCGTTTTTTTTCTTACGTGCCATAAATCCCCCTTCAGCCGGACTCCCATTAAGCAAGGGGCACGCCAGCCCTTGAAACTGGGTTTTGAGGCTAAACGGGGCGTAAAAGGCCTGAGCACCGTGCCATTTTCCGTCACTTTTTCGCTGGTTTAGCGACGAAGATTGGCCTTGTTTACGCAAATTCCGTAAATCTGCTGCGGGTGGTATCCTTATTTAATATGACAATGAAGCCATCTAATTGGGCCCCGAGAAGGACCGCCGGCGTGTCTTTGACTGTCTGGGCTGTCTTAGTGGTGGGCCATAGCCCGATACACAGCCCGACAGCGTTTGCCGAGAACGGCAACTCGGGCAATTCGGGAGCTCCTCAAACGACCCCGAACAGCAGCACCAATAGCACTGTCAAAATTTTCTCAGATGACGTCTTTAAATTAGACACGACGTCGCCCCCATCGGGTGGAAGTTACAAAACGACGCCTAAGGGAAATACGGTTTATACGGCGGAAGAGCCGGACTACAACACGCAGCAATACGAAACCTGGAAAAAATCTTGCGAACATCTGCGCGAGAATCCAGCCGCGTACCGTGATTGTTTTCAGTCTGAAAAAAGCGCCGATTTAAATAAAAAGAAAGATTCACCGTCAAAAAGCCCCGCATCTCGAAAAGGTTCCTCCGTACCGACCGTTGCCGATCCGTACGATTCAGTGGGAGAAGAACCGCACGACTCAGAGGACTAGTAGAAAATGCGCTACGATCAAATTAGCCCCATCCCGCCGCTTTCCGGCGCGACTAAAGGCCTCATCATTGCCATCGTCTCGACGTACTTCGTGAACTTTGTGCTCTCGCACTTAGGCATCACGGTAAACGGTTTTCAGATCGACGACATCTTTGGGCTGGTGCCCGGCCGGATCTTGCAAGATGGCTGGATTTGGCAATTTGTCACTTACCTGTTTCTGCACGGGCCACCGTTTCACCTGCTGCTCAATATGCTGATTCTCTGGTACTTCGGCGCCGAGATCGAAATGCGCTTGGGTCGCAATCAGTTTCTGCTGTTCTTTTTCCTGTGCGGGATTGGTGCGGGACTCTTTAATTTTGTGATTAACACCGCGTTTGCTCAAGCCACCCTGGGAGTGCCCATCATCGGTGCGAGCGGCGCGATCTACGGGCTGTTGGTTGCCTATGCCTATTACTTTGCGGATCGCTATTTCCTGGTGATGTTTCTCTTTCCCATGAAAGCCAAATATTTCGTCATGCTGCTGGCAGGTATCGAATTGGTGATGGGAGTGGATTCCAATCCCGGTGTAAGCAACGTTGCTCATTTTGCTCACTTAGGCGGGATGCTAGTTGCGTTCATCTATCTTTATGTCACTCAGCGTCCGAAAGGCGGCAGTGGCAAGACTCGCCAGGATCGCGAACGCGACAAGCTGCGACGCCAATTTACTTTGATCGTTAATCCCGACTCTGAAAAAGAGGATGGCTCCAAAGGGCCGTACTGGAATTAACTCCTTGATTCGCCTTATAATGTTATGAAGTAAACGCCCGCTTGATTTGAGGAGCACATGGAAAAGAGACCGTGGCCGATAGTTATTATTGCGCTGCTCCATTTTTTTGAACCGCAGGCAAAGCTGCTGTTTTACTCCTGGCTTTGGGATGTGCCGGTAGGTCGTTTCATCACTTTCATGATGAGCGGTAAAAACCTGTGGGGAACGTTTATGTTCCTCTTCTCATTCCCCATCGCTGGGCTCGCGATCTTCGCGGTGAAACGTTGGAGTCTTCCCGTCTTTGTGACGGTCCAGGTTTTGACCTTTGCCCAACATATTCACGACAGCAGTCTTTCTCCGTCGCGTTTTCCGCCGTGGATGGTGGGGGCTTTTATCTTCGGTAATTTGCTAGTGACGACCTACTTCCTTCTCCCAGCTGTCCGCTTGGCTTACGTCGACCCCAGAGTGCGTTGGTGGGAAGCAAAGCCACGCTATCTGGTCCGCTGGCCAGTGCGTCTGACTCAGCACGGGCAAACTTGGGATGCTGTTATTGCCAATGTCGCGCAGGGTGGGTTCTTTTGTGAGTTTCGCGGCACGGTGACTCTCGATACTACGCAAGACTTAACTGCTACATTTGCCTACCAGGATTTTCGCTTCGATCTAAAGGGCAGCATTCGCCATTCGCGTTTCGATGGCGGCAAATCTTACTACGGGATTAAATTCGAGACGATTCCGTCATCGACCAAGAAGGCGCTTGCCCGCTGCATGCGCACTTTGGACAAACAAGGTTTTGATCGCAAGCCGGCAAAAGAAAATCCCTTTAAAGCTTTCTGGGCTTGGGGCACTACGCTGGTAACGACGGGCAAAGGGCTCTTTCCTGAGTACCATGCCAAGCAAGTGCAGCCGGAAGTAGCGAAGAAAAAAGTCGCTTAAGTCTTCGGTGCACACCACGAATACTGACTGGATCGCCGCCGTTCGTTCTCATTCACCGCTAGAGTCGTTTGGTTGCGATTTCCAAATCCAGGTCCCACCGCCACTTGCCACCCGCCATTTGCCATCGCCTGCCGCACAGTACGTGCGTTTGCGTACGTTGCCAAAACCGTAGCTTTACTACTGCAAATTTCAAATAATCGACGAAAACTCTCCTCTGACCAAAACAGTGGATTTACGCCGCGGCTGAATGGGTCGTAAAAAATCACCTCCGGGGCGGGCGCGTTTGCCAGCTGTTCGAAAAAATCTCCGACGTGCACCCGCCAGGAAAGTTTCTCATCGTCATAAACCCAGCTCTTCGATACAGCCGAAAAAATCGCGTCCGTTAAATAGGGAAACCGATCGGGATGGTCGACGGCACAACGAAATCCTTCGGGGGCATTTTCAAAAGAGTGCAGGGCTAACTTTCGCACTCCCGGTGCAAAGCATTCTCTTACCTTCGAAAGTAAAGCTGCTGCGTTCGCTCCCATGCCTAGCCCCACGTCCCACACCACGAGCGGCGCCGTATCCGGAAAGCAGAGCCGTTCTTCCACTGCACAGGGCCGCACGTAGAGACAAAGCCCTTCCTGAAATGGATTTCCAAGCGGGTGCATTTGCTCTCGTAAAGTCGGCTCTCGCAGCGTCCAAAAGCCAGATGAATTTATCGCCATTTCCAGAGGCATTAATCGTCCTATTGACTCGTTGCACCACAGCGTGAAATGCGGAAACCGTTTTGGCAATTAGATTTAATTGCGCTACATTCCTCCTTCGATCGATTTACTTAAAGAAGGATACACAAATGAATCTCATTAAAAAAATCAGCAGCAGCTACTTAATTGCCGCTGCAGTACTCACTCTTGCAACGGCAACCACGTTTGCTGAGAAAAAGGCTGCAAGCACGAATCGTCACAACTTTTTGGTCGGCTTGGCGTTGGACAGAATCTACACGGGTAGCAGTGCCGTTCCAGGTTTGACGGGTGTGCTGATTCTCAACGAAAAAAGCGCGATCCAAGTCTATTTTGGAATGTCCACCGTTCAGCCTGCGCTGTTAGGCGGCGGCGCTCAGTTTAAGCACACGATTGCTGGAGATGTTTACAAAGGTTTCCACATCGGCGGTGGAGTTGGTCTAGGTGCAACGGTGCCTTCCTTCGCAGCTGCAGCAGCGCGCACGTTCTACGTGACGATTGCTCCAGGGCTCGGCGGACACTTCGAAGTTTCGGACGGCGTCCTTGTGAGCTTTGATGCTAGCTATGCGTTTCAGCTCTACACGTCGGCAGCAAAAGACTTCGACATGTCGATTGGTGGTAACTCCACCTTGCTCGGCGCCAGCGTAGTGTTCGCTCTCTAAGCGAACACACCAGCAGTTAACTAAATTTAAGACCCACCCGTCGATAAATCGGCGGGTGGGTCTTTGTTTTGTAAGCGTTACCCACTAAAGTGAAGACGATGACTAGCGAACAGAAGATCAGTTCCTTCGCCGAATTTTGGCCACACTACCTAAGAGAACACAGCAAACCTTGGACGCGTCGGTTGCATTTCGTGGCGACCACTTTGGCGTTTGGGGTGTTGGTTGCCGCCCTTCACTTGCGAAAGCTCGAGTTAGTGCCCCTGGCGCTCTTAGCTGGCTACGGGCCCGCTTGGATTTCGCATGGCTGGATCGAAAAAAATCGCCCACTTACTTTTCGCTATCCGGTGTGGTCGTTGCTGGCAGACTTGCGCATGTGGCTCGCCATGCTTTCGTGGCCGGTCCTGATCTTAGTGATTGGTTTCTTCCTTGCTATCGCTTTTTACCGCGTCTGAATCCACCTTCACCATTAGATCGTTGTGCACGTTAAAAACGCCCCAGACAGATTTTACTAATTGCTCGGCAAGCAGCTTTTGGTTTTCGTCCTGTACCGTACCGGTGTAGTGACTTGCATCATTGCAGTCCAAAAAGCTCGGCTGCGTTATCGTGAAACACCGCGCGCCAATGTTGTTTGGGGATGGCGCGCTGCACAGCCTCTACGTAGGGGGCTATTTCTAGTAGCGGCCAATCACTTCCAAAGAGAATCTTCTTGGGGTTTTGCACGTAGATAAAAAACCAGCGAATGGGTTTTACCACTAACTCGTCGATAACGACTGGGTCTGTGGTCGCTGCATTTCCCAAAATAAAGGCGGAGACGTCGGTATAAACGTTGTCATTTTTGTAGACCACTTCCGCAGCGGAGTGGATCCAGGGGTTGCCCATGTGCGCTATGACAAATTTTACAGACGGATACTGAATAGCGATTTCGTCGATCTGCAGTGGGTCAGCATATTTGACCGGAACATTTTTGGTATAGGTATCCCCGGTGTGGAAGACGACAGGCACTTTGCGGTGCTCCGCCATTTTGTAATAGGGAATGTAGAATCGATCGGTTGCCCATTTGGGAACATAGCCCAAGTAAATTTTGAGGCACTGGTATTTGCCCGAAACGATGCCTGCATCGATTTCTCGGATTTGCGCGCCCGGGACAACCGCGGCGCAGATCGCAAACTTCATCGGGCCCGCGCGGTCCACTTTGGTGTAGTCCGATTCCCCCGCTTCAAAATGCACCACTGCAGCACGAATGCCTGCCTCCGACATTTTTGCCAGCATTTCCGCAGCGGGCTGGGCGTGCGTTTTTTCGGGGTGATCGAAATGCATGTGGGCGTCGATTATGGGAAAATCGAGCCTTTCAATCGACTCCGAGGAGGGCACGG
>JALHPX010000238.1 GCA_022842225.1 bacterium | reverse complement strand
TGTATTTGCCGACCACCGTGGCTTTCCATTTTCCTTTACCGTCTTTGATGTCTTTCCAGATACGGGTGTCGGTGACGCTCAGGTACATTTGGCTGTCTGGCTCGGAAACGGGCGAAATGCCGATCGGTAGTTTGCCGATCACGTTGCCGCTTTTGCCGTCGACAATCTTGTAGTTCATGTTGGCGTTTTCAATCACGCCTAGTTGGACATCTTTCATGAAAGGCATGCGGGTCTGGGTACAGACTTTGCCGGTGTCTTTGTAGTCCAGGCTTGCTTGATGAATCGTGACTTTGTCGCCTACGACTTCAAACTTCGAATCACCTGGCTGCGTGCAAGAATTGGGAACCATGCCGACAACTGTGATTAAAACTTGATCATTGTTGTCGTAACCAACAAATTTTCCCACTTTATTGTAGCCAGAGGGAACTATCGCTCCCTTTAATTCGAGATCCCCACCGGCAACAGGTGGAGTTGTCCCAGCAAACGCGAGAGATTGAAGTAAAATTAAAAAAAGTCCAAAACGCATAATTCCCTCCCCATGAATAGTTATAGTGACTTCAGTCTTCATAAGACTTCCGGCGTGAATTGAAAAGTTTCTCAATTAACGCGGGTCGCAATGGGCAAGGGCTTTACATCTTGTTGAAGTGATTTTGAATTTGCGCTTGGGTTAACGGATGGGCATACACTGCAAATTTTCCAATGGCTCCCTTGAAGAACGAACCAAAGTCGCGCGTCCCGATGCGTAGCGGAGCATTGCCCGCTCGCGGCACGACGTGGAACTGATCCAGGGAAGTCGTCTGTCGGAGTACGCCGTTTTTGTAGATCTTAATGGTTCCGGGCCGCGTGCGTGTGCTGATCACCACTACAACGTGCATCCACTGGCCAGCCATCACCGTATCTTGAAAATAGGAACCCGATCCCAATCCGCCGCTTGGGTTGAAAGCGTAGCCAGAAATCCGATTGGGGCGAGAAGCCGAATTTATCTTCGAATACATGCGTAGCACATACTCATGCTGTCCCGACTCCCCCTTGCCGGCCCAGTGAACATAGCCATCCCTCTCGTCATTGGGAAAATTCAAGACATCCGGCCGAATCCAAGCCTCGAGAGTAAGGGCTCCTCCGCGTCGCACCGATAAGGCGGACGCAGAGGAAACCTCCACATACTGATTCACTCCATCAAACTCCGTCGCGGCTTCGCCGTTTGGCAATTGAGTCTTGGAAAAGGTAGCCGTTTGCGGAAAGTATTTGCCATGACGGCTGTTCCCTGAGCGATCTCGTTCCATGCGCTGTGTGCCCGGCGCCGACATTCTTAAGTAGAGCGCCGGATTGTCCGCGAGTACCGCGGTGTCGTATTGAGACACCGCAAACGCCGACTGCCAGGGGCAAAACGCAACGACCATGAAGAGAGCGAATCGCATAAGTAACTCCGTTAGGTTGCTTCGGCTTTCGCCTCGCAACGACGTTTAAGGTCCAACGCGCGAGATGATAAAGCAGTCGCCGTTGCCAGGGTTGTAGGCCTGGAAAGTTTGATAGTTACTGGATTTGAGCATGCTGCGTATCCAAGCTGCCTGCGTAGAGCTGAAGTAAGAATTTTGAAGTTGGTCTGGAAAAATCCAGGCCGCGACGTTCACATTCTTTTGTTTCAGGCACGTAGGTTCTGCCGAGCCAACTGCGCGATCCACCCAGGCGCATTCGCCAGCGTTGAGGCCGTGAGCCACAGAAGCTGGAGCTTTGCGAAAGTAGAACAGCGCGTTTTGTCCGTTGCCGTTGTAGCCCAGCGTGCCACCGCCTCCGCGGCAAACCATTGGATAACTTTTTGGAGCCGCTTGCGCCGCTCCGCCAGCAAGTACTGCAACCGTCATAGCGATAAGTGTTAGGAATTTCATTTTCCCCTCCTTACTAAGACACGCGCAAAGGGGAGGAAAATTAGCTCACGGAAAAGCCAAAAAGGTGGGGTTTTTGACGGTAGACGACGAGAGCTCACCAGCGGATATTCTTCCGCCTTGCAGCACGAACACATGATCGGCGTGCCCCAAGGTCCAGTGCTGATGCGATATGACGAGAGTTGTTCTTCCGCGCATCAACTCCTGAAGCGCGGTTCGAATTGTTTTCTCATTTTCGCTATCTAAACTTGCTGTGGCTTCGTCCAAGATCAGAAATGCCGGATTTTTCAGGACAACCCGCGCAATGGCGATACGCTGTTTCTGACCGGCCGAGAGTTGCACACCGCGCTCGCCAATCTTTGTCGAGTAGCCGTGCGGTAGAGACAATATAAACTCGTGCACGCTCGCGTGGCGCGCGGCCTGATAAACCGCCTCGTCGGAGGCCGAGGGATCACCCGTTTGGATGTTTTCGAAGATGGTTCCGTAAATCAGGTGGGGGTCTTGGCCCAACCAGCCGATTTGGCCACGCAGCCAGTTTCGATCGAGGTGTTCGAGGTTCTCTCCATCAATCGAAATCGATCCGCTGGTGGGTGAGTAAAAGCCCTGAAGAAGCGAGACAATGGTTGATTTACCCGCGCCAGACGCGCCAATTAACGCAGTGACAGAGCCAGGTGCCAAGGTGAGATGAATGTCATGGAGCACTTCCGTGTGAGGACGGGAAGGGTAACTAAAGCAAACCCCGTTAAAAGCCACAGTACCGAGAGGTGGCCGAATTTTTATAACTCCACTGAAATCTGGAATCGCTTCCGCCCAAAGATCGAGAACGCGCTCTGCAGCACCGAGCGCCGCAAGAGTGGCGACGGTTATACGACTTAAGCCAGCCAGAGAAATCCCCACCCCGCAAAGGTAGAGCAAGCAAGAAGTCATCTCTCCGGCAGAGAGAGGATTATTACCGATTTGAATCACGCCAAAGTAATAGGCACTTGTCATCGCTGCTGCTGCAAGGAGGGTGGTAAGAATGAGATAGGCGCTGACAGAGCGAATGCGTTGGTCGGATAGAGTGATCGAGCGCTCGATCATCGTTTTGTATTTCTCTTTTTCTATCGGTTCTCTTTGAAACGAGACCACCATGCGCATATTGGCTATCGCATCGCCGGCAATTGTCGCCGCGCGGGCGAGGTGATCGTGCTTATCGGCTGCGAGTTTGCGAATTTGCGGGCCCAAATAAAGCGGCCCAACGAGCGCAATAGGTGCCAAGACGCAGAGGCTCAGAAAAAGTGTTGGCGAGATAGCTAAAAGCAAAACCGCACATCCAGCTAAGGTGATCAAGCTGCGGAGGGCATCGCCCAATTGCATGCTGACCAGCCGCTCAAATACCGCGGTATCGGAAGCCAGACGGCTCACTAAATCCGCCGAGCTATGGGCATCAAAAAATGAGATCGGCCGGCGCATGAGACTTTCAAAAATGCGGATGCGCAGGCCTCCCACCAGTCGTTCGCCTGCTTGGGTGAAGAAAAAGTAGCGCAGGCTTCCAGAAATGCCCTGTGCCACTAGCAGCGCGATGAGGGTGAGAAACGCATAAGAAGGCGCCACTGCCTCCGTGGAACTTTGGTCAATCACTACGCGAATGGCTTGGGGAAAAAAAAGAATCGAAGCGCTGTTAATGGTGAGGAATAGCAGTCCGGAAAGCAGCTTCCATTTCTCGGGTAGAAGTAGTGAAAGAAATTGGCGAAATCGAATCATCGAATAAGCCCATCTTTTCATGGAAAGTCGCAAAGCGATTGCCACGAAGCATTAATTAAAACTCCTTAATAAAATGGGTGAGGCTTCCGAAAATGCTGTAGGGAGTTAGATTTGTCTAAACGCAGCGCGAAAAAAGTGCAGGATGTCTTAAACATCGCCCAAGGGTTCGGGGCAGATAAGAACGTCGTTGAGGCGATTGCCCAAGGCTTCCCCGCCGCTTTGTTTTGCAAGGACTATAGTTCCGGTACCGGAAAGTTCATTCTCTGGAACAAAGCTGCAGAAAAGCTCTGGGGCCTGCGCAGTGCCCAAGTCGTGGGCCGCACCGACTACGATCTTTTTCCCTCTGCTCAAGCGGACTACTTCAAAGAAATAGACCTACAAGTAATCCAGAAGAATCAGCCTCTCTACATTGAAAGCGAAAACGTAGACTCTCCCACTTTTGGCAAACGCACCGTGCGCACCTGGAAGGTTCCGGTAAAACTTGGAACCGAAGGAATGCCGTTCCTCCTTGGTATTTCCTGGGACATCACTCGCCCCATCGATTTCCCCAAAAAAACCTCAAAGTCCTAAGTTTCCACTTTTAGAAGCAGTGTTATACTTTGTTTCCTGAAGGGGGATAAATGAAACGTCTGTTTTTAGCAGTGTTCGCAACCGTAGCCATCGTCGGATGCTCCAGCAAGGAGCAAAAGGAAGATGCAAATCCAAGTTTTGCGCCAACCGAGTCCGCGTCATCCGCGCCCGCAGCAGAATACTCTGCTCCGGTAGAGCAGGAAAAGCCTGCGAAAAAGAAAAAAGGCTACAAGATGTCTGACTACGAAAAGTAGGACTCAGGTCTTACTTCTTTCGGATTTCGCGGGGGCGCTCTACCGAGCTGCCCCAGCATTCCTCCCACCTACTGGCCAGCTACTCGGCTCACTTTTGATTTCATGTATCGAATATCAGACTTAATACTTTTCACATCTGAGACACGCGAATCCACCGCATCGTATTTGTTCATCGCTGACTCGTAAGAGTTTTCGAGCGCAGCACACGCCCCGAGTAGAGTCACCGAGGCTAGAATCGTCGATAGAGCTAATAGTTTCACTTAAACACCTCCTGCTCTTACGTAGTGCAACGCGAATGCCATCAGCGATTTGGGGGCAATTCGCGAGTGGCATCTGCTTTGCATTTGTAGAAAGTCGAGAGGAGAAAAGAAATCTCCTCCAGAAAATTAGAAAGGTCTCACGTCCATGGAAAATCAAATGCCCCAAGCCTCCGCAGTTGCAGCCGCAGCTCCTTCTTCCGCGCAGTCGGAGTTGCCTCTCTCGCCAAACGCGATGGCAGCGTTGGGTTATCTCTTCGCGCCCTTCGCAATCGCTGCATTGGTGATGAAGCAGTATCAGGAAAACGCAGAAGTGAGATTTCATGCAGTTCACTCTTTGCTTCTGTCGGCGACGTTTATCGTCGGATCGATCGGCGTGGGGATCCTCACAGCGATAGTGACGGGAATAGCTAGTATGCTCTTTAGTGCGCTCAATCTTTATGGGGTCATGGGCGTTCTCTTTACGGCGATAAGCGGGTTGACGGGATTGATGTCATTAGCGTGCTTCGCTGTGTGGATAGTGCTGATTGTGACGGCGGCGAATGGCAAACGGTTTATGACGCCGTTTGTGGGGCAGATGGCGGAGAAGATGGCTAAGCGCTAAGCGCTAAGTGTTAAGGGGGATAGGTTAAGGAAGGCCCGGTGGCTAGCAGCTGCCGGGCCTTATGTCGTTTCGAGCGGCCGGAGTCGTTGCGGGCGAAGCGAAGCAATTCCCTTTCCGTGCAGACGAGCCGG
>JALHPX010000237.1 GCA_022842225.1 bacterium | reverse complement strand
TGGACCGCGATAATTTTCTTCGAGTTGCCCTGGTGGTTAAAAACAACGCCTGCTACTCCACGCTGATGAACCGCATGACTCATAGCTCGGTGCTTGTCGACGATAGATTATTCGCAACCTTGGATTCCACTGTGCGTGTAATTGATCCAAAAACACGGCCGCCAATTCTATTGTCGGACACCGTGGGTTTTATTGATAAATTGCCGCATAGTTTAGTTGCTTCATTTCGCTCTACCTTGCAGGAAGTCTTAGAAGCAGACCTCCTCATGCATGTGGTAGATCTCACGTCTCCGAACTATCAAAACCAAATCGAAGTCACTCGCAAGGTTCTGGACGATATCGGTGCGGGCGAAAAGCCGACACTCTTAGTTTTCAATAAAGTCGACAAGGTGAGCGAGTTTCTCACTCCTAAGCTTTTAGTCCGTCGGTACGTCGATAGCATGGTCGTTTCGGCTTTTGATCCTGATGCGATGACGCGGCTAAGAGATTTTATTTTCTCCTACTTCGAACGCGACATGGTGGAGATGGAAGTGGTCGTGCCCTATCGCAATACCTGGCTGCAGTCGCAAATCCATGAGTACAGCAAGGTACTAAGCAAGGATTATCAAGAGGAAGGCGCGCTGTTTAAGATTCGAATTATGAAGTCGGCCGCAGATTGGCTGAAACTAGAAGGCAAATTGGAAGGTAAATGAGCGATAAGCCTTTTCGTATTTTTGTGCTCTCAGATGGAACCGGTGAAACGGCCGAACAACTAGTCCGCGCCGCACTTGTTCATTTTGCCCGCGACGGTCTAGTTATCTCCCGTCATAAAAACGTCCGCACTGAAAATCAAGTTGCCGCTATCTTCGAAGAAGCACACCAAGAAAAAGCCGTCATCGTTTACACGGTGGTGAGTGAAAAGATTCGTAATTGCATTACCACGATGGCTAAGGATTCGGGAGTCTCTGTTGTGGATCTCCTAGGGCCCGTGATGGAGCTATTTTCGGGCCGTTTGAAGAAAGATCCCAATCCCCAGCCAGGGCTCTTTCACCAGGTGAATGACTATTACTTCAAACGCATCGAAGCGATCGAATTTACCGTTAAGCACGATGACGGCCGCTACACGGATAACTTACTTGCCGCCGATATTATTTTGGTCGGACTCTCGCGTACGAGCAAAACGCCTTTGAGCGTGTACCTCTCGTACAAAGGCTGGAAAGTTGCGAACGTTCCGGTGGTGAAGGGCATTCCTCTACCGCCGACTTTGGCCGAGACCGATCAACGCAAGATCGTAGGGCTGATCATTGAGCCAGCAACGCTGGTAAAAATTCGCCGCGAACGGCTGATTCGCATGGGAGAAGATCCCAGCGGCGATTACGCCAGCATGGATCACGTGGTTGAAGAGATTGAGTACTGCAAGGATATTTTCAAAAAGAACCGCCGCTGGCCGGTCCTGGATGTTACTGGCAAAGCGCTTGAGGAAACTGCCACGGAAGTAGAAACGTTCATTCGAATGAGTTTTCCGGAAAAAGTTCCTTAAAGAACAACTTCGTGCCTGGGTTCTAAACGGAGTGGTTTGAAAGACCACTCTGATTACAACCCAGGCACTCCATCGTGCTTCCCTCTCGGGAAGCGTTGGGGGGTAGGGGACGAGGCAACTGTTAAAACTTCCGCGTGTCACAAGAGCATTGAGCTAAGCACCAGCCACAGCAAGAACGACCGCTTCAAAAAATCTTACGTCCCTTATTAGCGTTGCAGCCAGATAGGTTTGCACGAGGTAGGCCAAACTTTTTCCCACGAAAATCCGTAGTCGCACCGATGGGATGCGCCTGTACTCTGTTTCGTGGACAGACGTATACTCGAAAAAGGCTTGTTTTATCGGTACTTAAGCAGATTGCCGCACACTAGATACGCTTGCGCGGGTCTTAAACAGATTAGAGCGGTTTTTCAAAAACAGTCATCGTGCAGATGCCGTAATACGCGGGCTCCTGCCGGCCAATCATACGAAAACCAACGGCTTCGCCCATCGCGCGTTGTTGTTCTGGGGTTAGGAAGTCTGTTTTCAAAAGATTATGCGCGTTTTTTGCGGTGAGAATCGCCAAGTCGGCGGCCGTGAGGTCTGTATTGTTGTTGTATGCGTTTTTCACGATCTCTCTAAGGAATTTGCGGCCAGCCGAGGGATCGCCCACCTTGGGAATCGGATCAATGAGAACAAATCGTCCACCGGGTTCGAGGCTATTGTAAATATTCTGCAGGGCCTTCTGCCGTTGATTGGTAGGAACCGCAAAGAGCGTGAGCACCATCGAAGCCGCATCAAACTTTTGATTTGCGAACATCTGTCCGTCCGACGCACTACCGCGTCCCATCCAAAATCTGCCGACATTATCCAAGCCCGGGTCGTTAAACTTCTTCGCTGCTAAGTCCGTAAGCTCATTGAGTCGGTAGGTGCTGATATTCAGCCCGGCGCCTGCGATATCAATCCCGTGCACAATACTCTGCGGATGCTCAATTGCGGTGGCGGCGACGAGATTACCGTTGCCAATGCCGACATCCAAAAACCGCGGGGTGTGTCCGATAATCTGAATCCCCGGAAATTGTTCAATCGCTTTTTGCACCATCTCGCGGTGGCCGTCGGTGTAGGTCGAAACGGCATGAAAACCCGTATTCAAGTAGAGCGCCCACGATTTGGGGCCGGGTAAATCATTGAGAACTTTATTCACGGGACCGTAGGCAGTCGGATCGTCGGACATGCGGTCCACAATCGCCAAGGCTTCTTCGAGAGACTGCACGCGGTGGAAGGGTTCAAAGCCTGTAGCCGAGCGAATGGCGGTCATTCCTTCAGGCCCCAGTGCCTGCATAATAAAGAGCTCTCTTACTTGCGCATCTTCGATTTGGATTCGCCGAGTGTCGCCAGGAGAAATGAGTTTGTAGGCGTTCTGGCAAAAGGGTGGCAGCATCACGCGATCGCCGTATGCGTAACTCGCCAGAATGATGAATACTAAAAGTATGCGCCTAGCCGCCATGAAAGCAAAAAACCTCCCGGCTCCATTTTGCAAGTCTAGGGCCTGAGGTTTCTACGTTCCGACGCTAGATCGGCGCGCAAAATGGTCATTACAACTGTTTGAATTTTAGCTACTCCGGCGTCGCAGCTGGCGCTGAAGGAGTGCCTCGAAGTTTTCTCCACACCCATTTGATAGCTTGGAGTGGACGATAAATCCCGTATTCCACCGGGTATTCCGAAATCAGCCATCCCAAATTCTGGTAAATGCTAAAGGGGAAGCGGGTCAGATTCTGGGGGCCGCTTGATTGAAAGGGGCGATTGAGCGCCGGCACTCGTTCGCCGAGCCCCCCGAGCGGACGATTGTAGAGAAATAGGTAGTTTAACAACGAAACGCCCGCCATCGCGATGTGTGGAGCTTTGATGGGTCCCAACAGGGGCTCTATCGCCGGGCTGTTCGCAGCGGCAAAAAGCGGAGCGGAGATAGCGAAGAAGCCTGCAATCCGCCAAGCGTTGCGTTGACTCAATTCACTCTCAGAAAGCGAGGAGCCAGCATTGATCAATTGTTTATCCACGACGGAATTGGGATTCATGAAAGTGAAAATCTGCAGTGCCTGAATGACCGACGAGGTGAGAATATCGCCGATACCACCCAGAGTTCCCCACATCACATTCGACGCAATGGTGCCAAATTCGGCATTAAGGAACGGCTCTAACGACGAGGTATCACCGCTGGCTAAATTCCCGACTAAGTCGCGGAAGCGGGGGATCAAATAGAACGGAATCGCAAAGAGCAGCGCCACTTGCGAATCTCTAAAAAGCCCCGAGATTTTACTCTCTCCCGCGCGCGCTAAGAAATTATTGATACTGGGGCGTTTCAAGCCAACGAGATAATCAATCGCCACGTTGGCGGATACGGTGGGTAACGACAGTAGATAGCCCATCGCCGTCGCTCCACTTGGATCGAGAAACGCTAAGGTAACCCAGGTTGTAGCGTTGGCCGAGCCGGCGATTTGTACACCCCGGCGTTGCGCTTCGACTTCCTCTTTAGCCGTATTGGGCGGCACATCGTCGCTTTGAATCGGAAACTGCCAACGAGCCTGTTGAAGAAAAGTATAAGGGCGAGGAAAAACCTTTACTGGGATGTGCCCTAGTCCGCGGTCTGCCAGGACTTTCTTAACGGCTTGTTCCTCGGCCTTCATCTGCTCGGAATCCAGCGGAGCCCCTACTGAGCCGATGACGACGTGACTCAGATCCTTGACCTTTAGCTTCGCGAGCAGCTCAGTGGAGTTACCGCTGAGCAGGTCGAGAGCCTGTCCCAATTGTTCAGGATCTCGGTCTTCGGTAAAGCGAATGGCTTTTTCATGATCCGCCGCTGAGAGAACGTAGTAAGCGCACGCGGTTTCGTGGTGACGGATAGCCACCTGACTTCCCACTCCTGGGGTGTCGTTTCCGGCAAAGGCAGTAAGGGCAAACGTAAGTAAAAATAAGGCGAATCGCATGGCCCAGCGGTATAGCAGACGGGACGCTGTTCCCAAGCGGAAAAATGAAAAACTCCCTTTTTGGGGCCGAAAAATCGACGAGAACTTAGCGATATCGAGCGCTTACTAGCGTCTGATACCTAGGTAATCATTATGGGTTGCGATAAAAAACGAGACTGCGGTCGCAACTAACTCGTCGACACTCTTTTTGCTGTTCTTCTCCATGGTACGCAGGTCGCGGACCATTTTGGCTTTGAGCTTCACCGTCAGGTCGGTGAGTTTCTCATCTTCTGGATTGAGCTTTTCGGGCGTGATTTCTTTTTCTTCCATAATCCGGTGATGGTATCGGCCCAGGCTAAAGCGTCAAGTCTTGTGCTATTCTAATAGTTGAGAAATAGCGTAACGCATCGCTTCCGATTAAACTTTTCAATCCACGATGATTCTCTTGGATTCCCAAGAACCCGTGCTGTAAATATTAGAAATTCATGAACTCTTTGCTGGAGCTGATTCGAAAACTTCTGAAGACTTTTACGGTCGCCATTGTCATTGCGGCGACCGTGGGCCTTGGCGTCGGCATCTTCTTCGTCTACCGCATCGTCAGTGACCTTCCCGAAGTTTCGCGGTTGAAGGATTTTCAGCATCCCGTCGCTACGCAAGTGTTCTCCAGCGATGGCCGTTTAATTGGCGAATTCACCACCCAGCGCCGTTACAAAGTCGCTTATGGCGAGATTCCTGATCATGTGAAGAACGCTTTTGTCGCCGCCGAGGATTCGAATTTCTACAAGCACGGCGGCATCGATATGGCGGGCATTGCCCGCGCCATTTTCTCCAATATTCTGCGCGGTCGTTACGCGCAGGGTGGCAGTACTATTACCCAGCAGGTCGCGCGGAGTATTTTGCTCGCTTCCCGGGAAAAAAAGCTCACTCGCAAATTCCGCGAAATCATCCTCGCTCTGCGCATGGAAGATGAGTTGAGCAAAGAAGAGATTTT
>JALHPX010000236.1 GCA_022842225.1 bacterium | reverse complement strand
GAACTGCTTCGGAACCATTTCCCTTTACTTTCGTAGCTTGAGCAAGAGGGGGTGGCGGAGCCGGTCTTTGAATTTGATTTTCAAAAGAAGTGCCTTGCAGCATCTGAGCAGGAGCTTGTGAAGCAGCTGCGTTGAGAGAAAGCGATCCGGTTCCGTCCGAAACGCTTGTCGTGTGATCATGTCCCGCTCCCGACGGATCGGCGAGCAGTGAAAGTCCAAAGGTAGCTGCGATAAAGATGTATTTAGGCCCCGACATGGTTCCCACCCTCAAAATTTGAGTCCCTTTGAGCCAATTAAGATGCATACCGGCTGCCAGTTTTTTGAGCTCAGCAAATTGTGCTTTCCGTATACTGCGTAGGCGATTTCGAAAAACTCACACAATATAAGGACTGTGCGTTTGCGTCTCTCCTAGCCGCGCACTCTTCGAATACGCGCCGGGGCACCGCCCAAATCGTCAAAGCTTAAAGCTACTTACGACGCCACTCCAGCTGACCCCGCGGCCTACTTTTTGCTCCGTATTCAGCAGAGGCGAAAATTGAGGCTAACGGCACTACAAATTAGGTTGGTTCTATGGGCGTGTTTTACGCTCATCGCCGCCGCACGCCCTGCGTATGCGGAATTGCGCATTATCGATCCCACTTCGGCCGAAGAAGCCCAACAGCTAGAAGAACAGGCAAAGCGATTCAAAATCGCTGTTTACGGAGCAGCGGCGGGCAAACCGATTACCCAACAGAATCAGAAGGGGATACTCCTCGGATTCCTGATCGCGCTCCCGGAAGCAGAAAAGGAGCGATTAAATATTTACACGGCCCCGCTAGATTGGATCATCCAAGAAGTAAAAGCAGGGCGCTCCATTCCAGTTCACCGCGCTTATCTGAATGTGTGGAGGGAATTAGTGAATGATGGGCGGCCTTCCCTTGCACGAACCGATGCCATAGAGAAACAGCGCTGGGACGCGCGGGACATTCGTTACCAGGAGCGCGCTATTTTCGAAGAAAGCGGTTGGAATGGCTTGGCTAACATCGCTCACAAGCTGCAAAAACAAATTGAAACCAGATTAAATCAGAATTTTGCACAGGAAGAAAAAGCGCTTCCCGATTGGCAAGTAGAGGCGATGGCCAAGAGCAGCGCGCGCCGGACTGCAGGTCCACCGACCACAGAAAATCAACGCCAATGGAAGAATGAATCCCCAGGATTTTTTGGCCAATACAATCGCGGAAGATTGTATTGGGAACAAGAAACCGAGAAACAAAACGCCGGATACTCCGAGGAAAAGAAAGAAACAGAAACCAAGGAGTGGCTTGAGAAGTTGTTGATTGATGCGACGGCCTACATCGCTGAAATCAACGTGCGTAAAGCCACCTCGGCTTCTGACAAAGGATCTGATCTCGCTCGCCTTCGCAAACGAATCAACGAGTTCTATGGTCGGTTTTATCTAGAACATGGATTTGGCGCAATCCGATCACCCACGGTAGCAAAAAAACTATTGAACGGTGGTTCACTTGGGGATTTCAATCGACACTTCTTTTTCATAAATAGTTATCTGCAAGAAACACTGCGAGAGTCCTTGCCAGAGCTTTTCAAAACTCTGCAAATTTCCTATCAGCTATTTTTGAAGCAAGGCAATAAAGCGCTCCCCGCTATTTGGAATCAGTTGGGGAAGACTGCCGAAAGCATTGAAAGTCGGACTCGCTCGTCACGCGATGCCGCCCTGGAGTACCAACAAATTCCGGCACCCTTGCGCGGACAAATTGACGCAGATCTGCGTGCTCTGCTGATGGACGACTGGGCGCTGCGGGCAACATGGTCCGCTGAAATTGACCGGGCCGATTCAATCGCCAAACAACAATGGCGGCCAAGCTTGCGCGACTTCGTGCAAAAAGGCAGCAGTCAGTTACCTTACCTTATAAATAAATCCCTACGCATTGCGAAGTATGCTGCGCTTACCACGACCGCTGTTGCTGCCATAGGCTTGGCGGGAGTCGAAACATATAAAGCAATGAAACTCATCGAGGCCCCGTCAGTGCGAGCAGCTACGACTACTGCAAAACACGGAATAGAACTTCTCCACGATCAGGATTACGCGTCTGTTATTCCCGAGGACAAACCTACGGTAGGAAAAAGCGACGAGAAATCAAATCCGGTTTTTCGAGTGAAGTCCGCTAGCCCAAACCGCGCAATTCCAGAGAATTATTTTATTCCAGAAGCAGAAGATCTTGTAGTTCGCGGCATGCGGTTGGTTTCGACGAATCCGGATCACTGGCCCACGCCATACAATGCTATGGTGATTGAGTCTTTGGTCCCAGCAAAGTTTCAGAAGACTCCTGACGGTTCTTACGCCGTTCCACTTCTTCGCCCCGATGGTTTTAAAATCGCGTCCGTCCGTTTACTCAACAACTCGAATCCGTCCGATGTAGGAGTCTATGAGACTTCTCGAGGAGATTACGCTTTGGTCGTATCCGGCAATCGAATCGCGGAAGCTGAGACGGAAGTAACGTATGTTCCGGCCAATTCCAAAGAATTACCGGCGGCCAAGCCGCCGGCGTTGATCGAGAAGCAGGTGCTAAAGGAAATCGAAGCTTTGAGATCTACGGGAATGACCAAACTCGCCGATAGACTGACGAAAAGTTTAAAGCAGGCCAAAGCGGCAAACCGCCCAATGGATTTATTAGATGCGCTAACCGAATTCGGGCAGGAGAATTACAAGAAGGGTTCCGTCGGAAAATACTGGGCACGCCTGTGGGGCGGAACTCACTACGATAGGTTTCGCAAATTCTTGGGTGAAGATGGTTCACTCAATTACACCTGCAACAACGCAAAAGGCATTTTTGAAACCTTTGCGAAAAAGACTTTATCGCCGGAAGACTTCAAACACCTGCGCACTCAAAGCCTGTTCAAAGCGGATGGCGATGGCAATATCGGCGACGATGGCATCGGCCATGTGCGCTTGGAATGGAATAATTCCAAAACGACATCGCCGCTTGTTTTAGACCCGACACCCGCAGAGGAGCCTAGTCCCAATGGAAAAGGCTCGGCGGGACGTTGGGTATTGGCATCTGAAAGGCTCAACCAAGAACAGCGCTCACCTGTTTCGGCGATTGCGACTGTTGAGAAAGAAACTGAAAAGGATCAGCAATCGGACAGCAGCCCTCCGAAAAAACAGATTCCAAAAGAGCTCTTCGATGAACGCCGCCGCCGCTCCATGGATTTAGTGGACCAGTCGGACGACCCCGCAGAAAAACCATTACCAGAGAATTCGTTACCCGAAGAGGGATCCGAAGTTGTGCCGGCCACCAAAGCCGAGGTGCTCCGAGCAGAAGCTGCAGCAGCATTGGCAAAAATTCCCGCGGAATTCTTCGATCAACCCGCGGAAGTTGCAATGGCTCCCGCATACAACGAAGACGTCGAGCGAGCCAAAATTGCAAAGCTTAGCGCGATAGCGGAGCTATCCGAAAAATTGGTGGCAATGCTGCAGGCGATTGATAAGCCCGACCCGACGAAAACACTGGCGCAGCAAATAAAGGCCAAGCAAGATCTGCTCAAGCAACTCACTGCAGACAAGTCCTATCCGCTGATTCAATCCACTCACTTAGCGCGCCTTTTGGGCGACCAGTTGCTAGGTCAGGCCTCGGTGGCCGATCAGGCTGCCCTTGGCAAATCGATTCAGGAAGCCGCAAAAGACGTATTGAAAACACTCCAGTATATTTTGGAGAAAGACGGCAAACTCTCTACTGTCGAAAAATTGCACCGACTCCCGCATTTCGCAGCAGCCACTGAAAAACTCGCAAACGCCATTGCGGCCGCACCTACCGAACCCGTGCACCCGGAGTACCTCGCGGATCGCTACCCAAATGGCTGTAGCTTCCATCAATTAGCCGATAAACGCTAAGGCCGACGTGCCAATTTTGGGCAGTTGAGACTTTCCCGCCAAATTGTTACTCTCCGACGCCAGTTCTAAAATGTGGGTCGGAATAAATGCCTAAGTTCTTGAAAATTAAGCCTCAATTGCAAGCCATCTGCTTTGGTCTTCTCGCGGCTTTCTGGACATTAAATGGATTTGCGGAAGCCGACGTGCTGGCCGTACCGCCCACAACCGGGCCTGCGGAAACAGCAGAAGAATTTACGCCGCCGACGGTGGATTCCGATCGCAAGATCGAATTCATGCCTCAGTTTTCCATCTTCAATGCCAGCTCTCTGCGGCTGCGCACCGATACCTACGAAGTAAATTACGGCGCGGTTTTGGAGGGGGTGCCACTCTTTAATGCAGCTCTAGCCGTCCCCTACGCGCAGATTGGAAATTTTAGTTTTCTGGTTAATACCTTGCTCGGCGTGGGCACGGTCCGCGACGTTTACCCGGTTGCGTGGGAAGCGACAGATACGACGGTAAAATCCCGCGCTTCGGATCGCATTCGCTTAGTTTGGATTCCCATGTCGGTATCGCAGGAAGTGCGCTACTCCATTCCAGGCATTCCGTTTTTTCAACCCAGTCTCACGGTCGGCGCTGGTGGGCATTTGTTGCTCCAGAGAAACGCCGGCGTTTTGCCCAGCGAAGACTTCTGGATTCCCCATTTCTTCTTTCGTCCCGCGCTTACCTTTTTCGATGCCGCTTCGACGGCACATTGGTTTGGTGGGTTTAGTTTTGGTGTGAGTTGGTACCGCTCTCTGGGTGGTAAAAACGAGCTCCAAGGCACCTCCTTCGACCTTAGCTTGAAGTTCCTTCTCTAGCCCTAAACCCTTGAAATAGTGGAAATTTTCGCCGGCAAGCTTGTCGGTGGCGAAATCATACCTATAATGTTATCGATCTATCGAACCGCTTAGGAGAGCCCGTGTTTAAACGTATCTTTTTGTTTATCACCGTGAACATTTTGGTCCTTTTGACCATTTCCATCACGCTCAGCGTCTTGGGCGTCCAGCCCTATCTGAACGAACAAGGAATTAACTACGAAGCGCTGCTGATTTTCTGCGGCGTGGTTGGTTTTACCGGCGCTTTTATTTCGCTAGCGATGTCGCGTTGGATGGCGAAGATGATGATGGGAGTTCAAGTCATTGACCCCACACGTCCAGGCACCATTGCCGAAAAAGAATTGCTTCAAACCGTGCACCGTCTGGCGCAAAAAGCCGGCCTCTCTGGCATGCCCGAAGTGGGCGTGTATGACAGTCCTGAAGTAAATGCTTTTGCCACAGGGCCTACGAAGGCGCGTTCGCTCGTTGCTGTGTCGTCGGGTCTTTTGCATCAGATGGATAATCGAGCGGTTGAGGGCGTGCTCGCTCACGAAGTTGCTCACATTGCCAATGGCGACATGGTCACCATGACTCTCTTGCAAGGTGTGGTGAACACGTTTGTGATGTTCTTCGCGCGCATTGCGGCTTGGGGCGTTTCTAATGCCATGGCTCGCAATTCCGACGATAACCGCGGCACAAGTCCGTGGGTTCACATGATTTGTGTTAGATCGGAAGAGC
>JALHPX010000235.1 GCA_022842225.1 bacterium | reverse complement strand
GTCTAACGCTGAAGAATCTAAATCTGCAGCAATCAAAGCTAAGAAAGCTGCTGATGAAGGCTTACAAAAACGTTTAGCTAAGATGGCAAAACAGAAGTCCATCTTGGATACTCGTGAAAAAACTCTGCAAGATCGCCAGCAAGGTATCAACGACACCATGGCCAAGAACGAGCAAAGTCGGCAGACTTCGATTAACTCTGGTGCTACGCAGAACCAGTTAGCCAGCTCTGGGAACGTGAACACGATTAGTAGCTTCAGCCCCAACGCTTCTCGCCGCGGTGGTGCAGTTGGTGGATTGAGCGGAGCGGTTATCAATAACCAATCCACGATTCCTCAAACCGGTGCTCGTGGCTCGCTGGGTAATACGTTCTAACAACTTAGCCAAGTAGATAATAGAAATCTTGTCCCGGTTACCGTAAAGGTAGCCGGGAAAAGAGACAGAGAAACTTTCATGGATGTGGAAGTTACTGTGGATGCGGGTTTACGGAAGTTGTAGCGGAGTGGTCAGAATTTAAACCGTAAACAGAAGGTTCCTGTCGAAATTTCGAAACAGGCTCAGGATGCTCTCCTGGGCCTGTTTTTTTTTATTCGAATCCGATGAACTTCAGGGGCTTGGCCAATTGTGGGTAGACCGCTTCGCTGATCCCATTGTGCCCAACTGCGGAGGGATGGAATCCGTCGTCCTTGTGGAGGTTCTCAACGGCAGAGAGATTAGACGTCGCGAGAGCGTCCGAGTACGTCACTTCAATTTGATCGCTTCTTCCAGCGTCTTTGATTTCCTGATTTAGCGTTGCAGCCACTTCCTCAATTGCGGTGTTCACGCGCTCGGCCAGGTCAATCATCTTGGCTTGGTTTTCTGGGCGCACGGACGGGAAGTTGGTGTCTGCTACGTCAATATAAGGGTATTTCTTTTTATCCGCGGCATGAAGCTCCTTAGCCTTTGCGCGTGCTTCAAAGGCGGCTTTGAGGTTCATATTGCCAAAAAGCACGATGGCAAGCCTGCCGTCTTCCGGACGTTGGAGAGCGATCACTTCACGCAAGTGCTGGAGATAAACAGCTGCGATGTCGCTAGGGATCTTTTTCAAATAGCCTGCTTCGTCGAGCTTTTCTTTGTGAGCGATGTCGAGATCCTTCACATTTTGTACGTCGTAAAAGAAATCGAGATTGTTGTGAAACGGCGCTAGCAGAATGAGGTTGGGCTTTTCCTTTGAACTCTTAAGACGCTTCATTTGATCCGAGAGATTGCGAATT
The DNA here is from genome assembly GCA_022842225.1 of bacterium. Taxonomy (GTDB): domain Bacteria; phylum Bdellovibrionota; class FAC87; order UBA2466; family UBA2466; genus JALHPX01. Next base: position 4,219 of record JALHPX010000235.1, on the reverse strand, counting down.
TGGCCCGCGGTATTGGCAGCGGTGCGATCCAGCGGGCTTGCCTCGTCGACATAAGCCCCAGACCAAGCGGAATTTACCATGCGGGTTGGGTACTTCTCGCCGAGTCGTTCAAACACGCTATTGAGTCCGTTGTCTTTCTTGTTGGTGTCGAGCGCCCAGCCTGCTTGTTCCCTGGACCGCGTTCTCAAAATAGTTTGAAGTCCAGAAGCGTAGGCCATGTTCCCGGCGGAGATGCTGTCGCCCATGACAAAAACATTGAGCTGTTCTGATTTATCCGCTGCTCGATAACTCACCGTCTCCGCTGTGTCGCTCTCGGTGGTTACAAATTCCACGCCGGCGAGAGCGGGAATAGAGGCAACAACCGCGCCCGCGATGAGCATTTTACACTTAGAAAAAAGACTGCGTTTGGGCTGCACCGTCGGGTCGCCGTAGACGCAGAAGGAGATAGTCAGAGTGAGAACTAAGGTCAAAAGATTCGAAGGCACCGGGGCTCCATTCGCCAGCAGTTAAAAAAGTGCCGGGAAATTAGCATAAACGCAGGGTCGTTGCGAGACGATCGAAGGGGAGGAGCAAGTTATAGACAGGATTGCAGTTTTTCGATGTCTTGGGGGGCGTAGGTTTCACGCTCTAACTGGCCGGTGATAACAGCAGTGATGCCATTTTCCTGGAGCAATTGCCTTAGTTCGGCGCAGGAAGAGTATTCCCCGCCGTAGATTTTGGCGACGACCTGTTTGCGCATATCGACTTCGGGTTTGCCGCCGTAGAGAAGCCACTGGTGTTGGTGATCGTGAAAGAGCAGATAGCTCTTTGCCCCGCTCAACGCCGAAATCCGACCAAACATTTTTGGCGAGTATTCCGTTCCCGATGCCTCCAGGATCTGCTGGCCGGCGAGTTGCGCGGGTTCCATCGCTGTCCATTTCGCAATGAGTTCTCTATCGGCAGGGTAGAGCTGCTCCACTCGGTACTTGTTGTCGATGGGTTGAAAGCCTACCTCGCGCCATTGCTTTGCAGTCGAATAGAATAAGAAAGTGCTCTGCAGCGCAACGAACAAGGTGAGCGACCCAATCCACACGCCGTGGGCCATGCGCTTACGCAGGGCCCAGCAGGATCCGATTGAGGCAACGGCAAACAACGCCCAGCTAGGTCCATTGAATTTAAGTACGGTGTTAAAGCGTCCCCATTTCTCATAGAGGTGAATCCATTCGGGGACGCTGGATAAAGCAACTGCAATGAAACCGGCAAATAAAATGACGCGCTCCAGATCCGAAAGCTCTTTCCTTTTTCCAAGCAGATAAACTGCTACAGCTCCGGCGGCGATGAAGATCCACGCGGCAGAAATATTAAATCCAACGATGACGACTACAGCAATCGCCAGGATCCGACGCGCGCGGACTGTGCTTGCAAGCAGTGCCAGGACCAAAAGCGGTGCCCACCACAGGCCCCAATGCCGAAGCAGGGCGATGGCGGGAGTTTGGCTCAGCCCAAGGACAAACCGCGTGGGAGTGCCGGCGCTTAATTGGAAGGAAGGCCAGCTAAAGAACAAGGTAGAAGCAATGAGCGCGCCCGACCACTTCCAATCCAAAAAAACCGCTCTTACAGGCGATTTCTTGTCGTGGAAAAAAACGCGCGTCGCAAAAAGCATCAGCAGTGCGGAAGGGACGTTCCAGGTGTTGGTGCCCCAGATCCAAGAAACTAGAAATCCGCCCAGCAGTGCCTGAACAATCCAACGTTGTGGGTGCTTGGAATAAATCGTCGCCACACACACTGCAATAATGGCCGCGAAGAATGGAAAGGCGATGTAATCCGGGTGCAGGGCGTGCCAAGAGAAGGCAAGCAACGGAGAGTAAAGAGCGTAGTTGGAGCCTTGATCGATCATAAAAACGGCGGTGGAGTTAAACGGTTCACCGTAAACCAACTTGCGGGCCACCTGCCATGCGCTTTGGAGATTGCAGCCAAGCGTTGCAACTGCGGCGCCGCCGCTCGAAAGCCAGCCTGGCATTCCCATCGCTCTTAGGCAAAGCCCAACGAGTAGAAAGTAATTTGCCAACGTAAATGCGAGTCCGAGATTGTAGGACTCGAGAGGGCCTGCCGCGGAGAGTTTCCCCAGAAAAAGCAGGGGGTAGAGGCCCAAGATGTAGTAGCGCAGGGTATTACCCGCGAGCCAGGGATCTTCCGCCGGAAATTTTGTATCCATCCACAGCGAAGTCCAGATGGAAGTGTCGCGCATATCGTCGTTTCCTAAGAGTGTGCCGTTGAGTGCTAGCAGGAGAGACACGACGAGAAAGAAGCTGCCGAAAGCGATTTCAGTGAAGAGGATTTCTTGCAGCTGCTGCTGGTTGAGCTGCCAATTCTTGCGCATGAACGATGCCCAGCACAAAGCTCCGAGCACCGCACCGATAACGACGACAGCGCCCACTGGAATCTTCACGGGAGCATACACACCGGGAGCCAATGCAACCCAGGTAATGAGATACGGCGCCGCAAATCGACTAAAACCCCAGGCAAACGCATTGGGCAGGATGCGGTGAAAGAGTGGAAAGAAAAGTACCCCCGCTGCTATCGCGATCATCCACCACGACAACCAACCAGTTAGAATTGGCATCCATATCGACATGGGTAAAGTATAAGGGATAAGCCCCTAAAAACCGAACTTAGACGGGCCAGCAGATTTCGGCCGCAAAAGGTTTATCGAGCGGGCCTTCGGTAGTGAGGATGGCGTTTTCGGTGGCAATTTCGCCGATAGCTTGAAAAGCGCCGTGAGTCAGGGAGTTGTAGGCGGCACCATGGAGTACGGCGACGATTATTTTACCGTCGAATTTCTCGAATACAGCGCGAGAGGCGATGAATTTCTCGTCGACATAAAGTGAGCGGAGTTTCTTCGACCAGTCCTTGAAGAGGGATTTGGGATCGGAGGACTGGATCTCGATCTTCTTACGTTCCGTTTCACCCGCGATCTGCCGGCTACCCGTGACGAGCGAATCAAAGAAGGCCAGCCCCGCGTCTAAAAAGACTCGCTGCAACGACGGCGCTTCGACGCGAATCCCCGTCAATTTACTGCGTGCAATCTTTTGAAACTCAATCCGTCGCTCGGCCATAGAGGCGACAAATTAGCATACGACAAAGCTCTGTCACTTATCTTTTGCCAGAGGCCGGGTGGAGCACAAATTCATACACGCTGATGGATTCTCGTAAGGCAGGCTGGGTTGGTTTGAAGAGCGGTTGCCAGAACCCCGTTGGATTCTCAGGCGGCAACTCGAACATCTCGGTGGCATGGAGGCAAAGCTGGTTGCGCGCGCACTCGTCGATACCTTCTTTAGTATCTGCCGCGGAGGGGCGAGGGGGCTCTGCGCAGGACCCAGCGAAAAAGGGGCAGCCAAATATCCGGCCTTGCGACCAGAGATCGATATTCAGGAGGGCGGCGAGCGTCAGGCCATTTTCGATTTTGTCGGCGTAGAGGCGCAAGGGTTTGTGCGATTCCGCCAGACGCTGTTCAATTACTTTTGCAGCTGCGGATGCATGGCTAAACGGATAGAGCACGTCTTGTGCTCGCATTCCAAGTCCAGTGAGGATGTTGACGACGAGAATTATGCCGATGATCGCTTTGGCAAACTTAGAGAGGGTGGGTTGGTTAACCAGTAGAGCCATCCATATCAAAAAGATCGCGCCCCCATGGCGTGCGTGTGGCATTCCCCGATAGCGAACGACAAAGATAAAGGTGAATGCAGCAAGCGATACGAGAAGCCCTATGCGCGCGCGGTTGGAGAGTGGCAGCAAAGCGGCCAAGAGCACTATTAATCCCGGTACCGCTAATTTAGGTCCGTGAATAAACGGCGTCGCTAGCGTGGTGCCCAAGGCTTTGAAGAGGGCCCCCGCATCGTTCCACTCTACCCAGCTCCAATTACGGTGGTGAGCCCCCAATGTTCCATGCGCCAACATCAAGAGAATGGCAGCTGCGAGCGGCCAGTAATGGAGCCAGTTTTCTCGACGGGGCGAGCTAAGAAATCGATGTGCGAGCCAGCCCAAAAGAGCGACGAAAAAACTAAGCTGCGTCAGACAAGCAAGGGCAAACCAATAGGGCGCCCGGGGTGAGCCCTGGCGGTCGGCGGTAATTCCACGCCACAGAAAAAAACAACCCCACCCATAGACTCGCGCCACGACAGCGTACTCATACCCGATCATAAACCCAAGGCAGATCGCCCACCGCCACCACAAAGGAACA
>JALHPX010000234.1 GCA_022842225.1 bacterium | reverse complement strand
GGGTGAGTGGCATGGTGAAAGTCTTGCCGTTGTTGAAGATGGCGGGTGTTCCCTTTAATTGAAGCTTCTGCCCTAGCGCAATATCCTCGCGCGTATTGGCGAGGGTGGCTGGATCTTCCAGGCACCTATCGATTTCCTCTTTAGAGAGGAAAGACTTCAATTTCTCTTTCACTTCGGCCGCAGGCGCACGGACATCTTCTTCGCTAAATTCGAAATAAACCTTGTCGTGGAACGGCCAGAAATTTCCCTTTTTGTTGGCGCAGTAAGACAGGTGAGCGAGCAAGCAGGCGTTGGGATGCATCGGGCGATCGAGCTCCGGATTACATTCCGAACTAAGCGGGAAGTGTTTGTAGACCATTCGCACCCTGTCACCCATTGCCTCGATGACATTGCCCAAAGCAAAGGCCGCGCGCTTACAATGCGGACATTCAAAATCACTAAAGACAACAATTTGGACTTTTGCCTTTGGACTGCCCTTGGCTGCATCGGAGGCACGGATGGGAACATCCTTGCGCGGAGTGGTTTGCCAGACTTCCCTAAAGGTGGGCAAGTCCGTCGATACCGCGGGGCTGTCGGCGCTGGTCTCGGTCTTCTTCGCCTGCTCCACGGCGAACCAACCGACGGCAAGCAATCCTCCCATCAAAAGCAAACTGACCGCTAGGCTATTGCCGCCAAACCGCGCGCCCCGTTTTTGAAAGAAAAGGATACGCAAGCTTTCTTTCCAACCGGTGTGGTTATCGACGCAAGTTTGCCAAAGCAGGCCTGTGAAAATGCCGATGTTGGCCAAGTAAGTGAAGAGGCAAACCAGGCACACGTTCTTGATAAGGAATAGTTGAACGCCCAATAGGGCCACATCCGCGGTCAATGCGATCGCGACTACCCAAGCCAAGATTCGGCGCACTCGGGCATGTGCTTTATGACCTGGGCCAAAAATTACCGTTAGAACGATGAAAAGACTAAACGCCGCCCAGCCGATAAAGCCCAGTGAAATGCCGCCGATTTCAGAGTACTGGCTTGAGCTAACCGTGTCGCAGTCAAAGCCGCTGCCTAGAGAGCAAAAACTTGGCCCTTCTTGGATTCCCGATTTTAGTCGAGTATGCTGGCTCGCCAGATAAAGACTGGCGGCGGCTCCCGCAACGGCGCTTGCCAGTTGTAGGTAGTAGCCGCGAAGATGGGCTTGAAGAGAGTTTTTTGGGGCGCGAGCAGACACGCCTCAGATTATCCAAGAAAGAGTAGGGGCAGGCAATTGAAAGGTACTAACGAAGAAAATCAGCAGACCACCCCGCGGAAGCCTCGCACGAAAGAGCCTTGGGAGTTGGAGCTTGAAAAGATCGTTCAGACCGTAGCTCCTGGCAATAAGCCCGGTCATACTGCGGTCGTAATGAACATTTTCCGCACAGCGATGAAGCTCGCTAAGGAAAGCCCAGGCACTCTCAATTTAAAGATCACCGCGACGACTTTAAACGAATTGCGCGCATCGTTTCGCACCTTCTCCCCGCATCGGCAGAGCCCCAAGATTACAATGTTTGGTTCAGCGCGGGTTCCAGCAAAGACTCCGCTTTACGAATTCACCAAGGACTTCGCTGCTCAGGCCGTGAAGCGGAAGTTCCTTGTGATTACTGGTGGCGGCCCTGGAATTATGGCTGCCGGGAACGAAGGCGCTGAAAAAGGCGGCTTCGGGCTCAATATCCGTCTGCCGTTCGAGCAGTCCGCCAATCCATTCATCGATCACGAGACGATGTTGGTGAACTACAAGTACTTCTTCACTCGGAAACTCTTTCTAGTGAAGGAAGCTTGGGCGTTCGCATTTTTCCCAGGTGGTTTTGGCACTTTTGATGAAGCGTTTGAAGTTCTGACTCTGTTGCAAACCGGTAAGACAAATTTGATTCCAGTTGTGTTACTAGAACCTCCTCGCTTCGGCTACTGGAAGACCTTCATGGAGTTTGTGAAGAAGGGGCTTCTCAAGCACGGGTTCATCGGCGAAAGCGATCTCTCACTGTTTAAGGTGTTCACCAATTCTAAAGATGCCATCGAACATATCGAGCATTTTTACCGCATCTATCACTCGATGCGATTCGTGGGACGGAAGTTGGTGCTGCGTATTAAGAAGCCTCTTTCCGCGAAGTTACTCGCCGAACTGAATGATAAATTCGGAGAGCTTACTGACGGCGAGATCGCGCAAACGGGTGCGTTGCCAGAGGAAGATAATGAGCCGGCGCATAAGGATTTGACGCGACTTGTTTTCTCTTTCGATAGGCAGGATTACGGCAAGCTTCGCCGTCTCATCGACTATATCAACGATAAAGCGATATAATCATTTTGCCGTCCGCTCGCAGACCGTGAAATGGCGAGTGTAACCAACACGCTTTACTACAATCTATGTCGAACCTCTGTATGGTTCTCGACTCGAGTCTTCAAACTTGGGAGCGAGACTACTTTCATGCTTTGGCGTCCAGACTCGATGCGGAAGTGCATTTTCCAGTGCAGTCCGCTCGCGATTCGCGTTTAGTTGCTCGCGAGAAAATGTGGTTCATTAGTCGTCGGTGGCGGGAATGGTCCGACTACTATCAAGGTCCAGGCGTGTTCTTTTCGCCGCTCGGGCCTTATTTCGGTAATGTTAATTTCTTCAGTCACTTGAAAAATAAATTCACCAACCGCGCGCCCTCACCACACTTGCTGGTGCACTCGTCGTTAAGTCATCGTTTTTTTCGCGAAGTCGAGCACCGGCCAGTGGACAAAGTTACTTTTGTGGAGCTGCCCTATATCCCCACGGAAGTCGCCGCAAAGCCTCCCGACACCGCTATCAAGGGCATGTTGCGAGTGGCTGTGCTCTCGGACTTTGATCCCGAATCGAATTTAAATGCGGTCACGAGTGTGGCGCACTACGTGCGTCGACAAAATGCCAATGTGCAATTTCAAGTGCGCGGCAAAGGACCGCTACTCAAACATTTCATGGACCAAGTGCGCGAGTTAGGGTTGCAGCAGACGGTTGTTTTTGAAAACTCACGAGTGCCGACGGAGTGCGAAGTTTTCTTGCATCTGGCTGCTCGAAATGAGCATTTTCTACACTTGTATCAAGCCGCCAGCTCGGGGCTGCCCGTCATTGCATATGAGACGAGTGAAATCGGCGCGTTCGTAAAGGATGCGCATTCTGGCTTTTTAGTTCCCATGCATCAGACCAAATCGGCTGCGGAGTTGTTGCTGAGGTTTGCCGACGATCCTTTGCTTCGACAGAGTTTGGGTTTGAAGCTGCGCGCTTCCTGCGCGGAACACCAGTGGACGGGAGAAAAAGGGCAGCATCTGTCGGAACTCTTCAAACAAGCGACAGAAATCTCCAGAGCTGCTTAAGAATGAAACGCGTTCTCATTATCTCATTTGTCGTCGTAGGAACCGCGGGTGCGGGGCTTGGGCTCATGCGGCTGTTTCCTGATCTTTTCTCAGTGCGAGAAATTGTCATCCACACCGCTGCCCCGTTGTCCGAAGAGCGGGTTCGTTCCTGGCTGCCCAAACTCATAGGGCAGAACTTGTGGCAGGTAAGTGGTTCGTCTCTTGTCGGCGATTTAGAGCGCCAGTCTTGGGTTAGTTCTGCTTCGATCAAGAAAGAATTTCCTGATCGTCTGCGCATTGAAGTGCTCCCGCGTGTACCAAAAGCGTTTTGGTCGAGTCGCGGAGAAGTCTGGATTGTCGACGAGAAAGGCAAGAAGTTGGAGCGTATGTCGCCGACATCTGCGAGAGATCTTGATCTGCCAGTGGTCTCGACGGAAACAGAGTCCGTCGAACAACAGTGGTCGCCCGCCGATGCTGTTTTGCTTACCCAGGACTTTCAAAATGCTATTGACGATAAATTCAGAATTTCCGAGCTAGTGCTTTCTGATTTTCCCTATTTCAAAATTTACCTCGCCGACTACCGATTAGAACTTTTGTACAGTCTTGACACATGGCAGGATCAAATTCCTGTTACTCGCGACCTCCTTCTTCGCCCACCGAGTCAAATCGGCCAACCACGGAGAATTAATTTAGTTTTTCCCAAGAAAGCAGTTGTCAGTCCCACGCTTTCGCAATAAATTCAGCTTAGGCATAGTCTGATCTTTAGTTTCGGATCCAGAACAAAACCAGTATTAAAAATTAGTAGAGCAAACCAGTAGTAGTTCGCCGTCAGGAGGACAGGATGAGCGCATCCCGCGCCAATAATTCTGACGTCATTGTCGGGATCGATTTTGGTACGACAAAGATCTGCGTTGTCGTCGGACGAATGACGTCAGACGGTATAGAGATCATTGGCGTCGGCAAAGAACCTTCCCTAGGTATCCGCAAGGGCGTCGTCGTCAATATTCCCCACACTGTCGAAGCCATTAAGAAGGCAGTGGAAGTGGCGGAAATGATGTCGGGTGTGGAAATCACACGCGCTTATGTTGGTATCGCGGGCGGTCACATCAAAGCATTCAATAGCGCTGGTGTGGTTGCGGTGAAGGACAAAGAGATCACCCAGCATGACGTGGATAGAGCCATCGACGCCGCTAAAGCGGTAGCAATCCCTCTCGACAGAGAAGTGATTCACGTCATCCCTCAAGAATACAAAATCAACGACGAAGAAGGCGTGAAAGACCCTATCGGCATGGCCGGTGTGCGGTTGGAAGCGAAGGTCCACGTCGTCACTGGAGCCGTGAGTTCTGCACAAAATATCATCAAGTGCGCCAATCAAGCCGGCATCAGCGTCATCGATATCGTTTTAGAACCGCTAGCGAGTGCGGAAGCAGCTTTGACTCCCGACGAGCGAGAGCTCGGTGTGGCGATGGTGGATATCGGTGGTGGCACAACCGATATCGCCCTCTTCGCGCGCGGAAGCGTCATTCATACCGGTGTGATTGCGATGGGTGGAAACCACATCACCAATGACATCGCAGTAGGACTGCGCTGCGGAATCCAAGATGCAGAGAAGATTAAGGTGGCGTCGGGTTCGGCAATGTCCTCTTTGTTCACAAACGACGAGCCTATTGAAGTGCCGGCACTAGGTGGACATCGCAAGAAAGAAATCTCTCGGTCGGTGCTCTCAAAAATCATTGAGCCACGAGTCGAGGAAATCTTCAGCTTAGTCGGTCGCGAGATCGCGGCCAGTGGCCAACGTCACATGCTATCGACGGGAATGGTGCTGACCGGTGGAGCCTCGCTGCTCCAGGGCACAGCAGAATTAGCAGAGTTTTTACTAGAGATGCCAGTAAGGCGCGGATCGCCTCAGGGGGTTACGGGATTGCTCGATGTGGTGAGCTCTCCGATGTACTCCACCGCGGTTGGACTCTTGCTCTACGGCCATCGGCACCACGGTGAAACAAAGTTTCGGGTACATGGAACCAGCGACAACAATATTTACGCCAAGGTCATGTCTCGGATGAGGTCATGGCTCGGCGAAGTTTTTTGAGAATCGTCTTCCTAAGGAGAACGAATGTTCGAAATTATTGAAAAACAAACGGTACAGGGAGCAAAAATC
>JALHPX010000233.1 GCA_022842225.1 bacterium | reverse complement strand
ACCGACGAGGTGGCGCGTCAACGACTGGAGATCTCTACTACGCCTGGCTTTCGGGGACCGTCTAAATAAAGCAGAGGGTTCACGGGAGCGCTTTTCGAACGAATTTCAAAATGTAGGTGATAACCAGTGGACCTTCCGGTTTTTCCAACCTTACCCACTTGCTGGCCGCGAGCAACGAATTGCCCCTTTTGGACCGAGTAAGAAGAGAGATGCGCGTATATCGACGAGAATCCGCCGGCATGTCGCAGAACAATCATTTTGCCGTAGCCGGGGATTTTGGATGCAGCATAAATCACGTGTCCAGATCGGGCTGCTTTCACGGGCGTGCCTAAATTCGCAGCGATGTCGATTCCCTCGTGCATCGTCGAACCGCGGGTGCCGATGTCTCGGAATCCAAATTTAGAAGAAACGCGCCCTTTGACCGGCCAGGCGAAATTCGCGACGTTCATGTCGTAGCTGACTTTTTGGCTGGCAGGTCCGCGGTCAAAATCGTCGGCGTCCCAATCAGGGCTATTTTCAAACGGAATATAAAGTTTTTGGCCCGAATGCAGGCCCTTGGCGAGGCGGCGGCGATTGGAGTTTTCCAGCTCCACCATCGGCACAGAATACTGCTTGGCAATGGACAACAGGTTCTCGCCCGAAGCCACTACGTGGTATCGGGAACGGACTCCGGCGCATGCGCTCAACAATAAAAGAGCAGTGATTCCAATTGCTTGTTTCATATTCGTGCGGGTTTAGTCGCTGAGATTAGTCGATTTTGACCCTCTGTGTCAAATAAGGCTGAACTCGACTCCTTATCCTTATCGGTTGAACGGAAGAAGTTGCCTAACTCGACGTTTCAACCTACGCCGATGTGATGGCAAAAAAACGCGTTCCGTTAGCGGCCTTTCTCACTTCATTTTCGTCTCTGTGCTTGCTCACCGGTTACGAGATGGTGCGCAGCCCGGCCAATACGCTGTTTAAGGCGAAGTTTGGAACCGAAAACCTGACCTGGGTCCTGGCCATCAGTCCGTTGATCCTTCTGGGCTTGCTCTTTCTCTATGGAAAAAGCCTGGGACGCTTCGGCCCGCGCAGAACGCTACACGGGACATTTATTTTGAGCGCGCTTGGGATCGTCGTGTCAGACCAGTTACTGGCACTGGGTTACGCATGGGCAGCGGTAGTGCTGATTTTTATTCGCGAGGCGTACGCGGTACTGATTATTGAGCAGTATTGGTCCTTCTTAAATTCTACCCTGGATGAAAAAAGCGCGCGCAAATTGAATGGGCCGGTCACGGGGCTATCGGCACTCGGCGGAGTGCTGGGCGGATATCTGGTCGGGCAATTTAGCGGCGTGGTGGGAACACAAGGCTGGCTAGAATGGGGTGCGTTGACGTTGTTGCCAGCCATGTTTTTTGCCGAAGCCGCCTATCGCGTCGGCGGAGAGCCCAAACAAGATGCGGTAGAAGCAGCACGCGATCGTTCGATGCCGCGTGATGTTTTGGGATTGCGGTTGTTCAAGCAACACCCGCTGTTGGGAATTTTGCTAGCGACGATTTTATGCACGCAGGTAGCCGCAACGGCGTTGGACATGCATTTTCAAACGCTGTTGCAAACGGCGCTGCCGGATGCCGACGCGCAAACCGCGTACTCGGGAACGTTGTTTATGTGGCTAAACGCGACGTCGTCGGGGATTCAGTTTTTGATTGCGCCGGTGGTGTTGAAGTTATTTTCCTTAGCAGCCATTCAAACTGCAATACCGCTAATCAACCTGGGAGCGATCCTATTGGCGTGGATGCACCCGACGCTGTTTACCTCTGCCCTCGCCCTTTTGATCTTTAAAGGGATGGACTACTCGATTTTCCGCGCCTCGAAAGAAATTCTCTACATTCCGTTTTCGTTTGATGTGCGCTTTCGCGCCAAGGAAGTGATTGATGCCTTTGGGTATCGCTTTGGTAAAGGCGGCGCGAGCTTTGGTTTGTACTTAGCGCGTACGGCTGGCGTGGCGATTAGTGGAACCTACTTGCCGATTGCGGTGGCTGCGACGGCCTTGTGGACTGGCCTGATTCGACTCGCTTTTCGCAACAAAGATAATGCGTGATTAGTGACTGGCCTCGCCCCACTTCAGCAGCTCGGCAAGAACGGGCTTTAAAGTTTCGCCGGTTCGCGTAAGGGAATATTCGACCCGCGGCGGAACTTCGGCATAGACCTTACGATTGATGAGTTTGTCTTTCTCTAGTTCCCGCAATTGCGTGGTGAGCATGCGTTGGGTGATACGCGGAATGGTGCGCTTGAGTTCATTAAAGCGGCGAGTCTGCCCTAGCAGTCGATGGAGGATGACGCCTTTCCACTTACCGCCGATGATGTCCAAAGCGGCCTCGATCGGACAGTTTTCGTAATCAGGGTGTTTTTGTTTTCGTGCCATGGGGCTCCTCCGGGCGTTGTAGCATTGACGGTATACAAAGTGCCACTATGTGCCTTATTAGTGCGTACTTACTTTTATAAAACTAATCAAGTACCTCTTTCCTAACCAAATCAAGGAGACACAAATGGTGAAGGTAGGATTGTTTGTACGATTAGAGGCAAAGGCCGGAAAAGAAGCGGAAGTGGCCGCATTCCTAAATGCGGGCCTGGGCTTGGCCCAGGACGAGCAGCTAACGCCTGTGTGGTTCGCGCTTAAGCTAAGCCCGTCGACATTTGCGGTGTTCGACGCCTTTGAGCAAGAGGCCGGAAGAAAAGCGCACTTAAATGGAGCCATTGCGCAGGCACTCATGGCGAAGGCGCCGGAGCTGCTGGCGACGGCACCCACGATCGAGAAACTCGAAGTGCTAGGCGCTAAGCTTCCCCATTAAAAATGAACCTGATTTGCGAACAGGCCAAACGTGAGCCTGTTCGCAACCCTCAGGTTGCGAAGTGGAACGCTGGTAAGCTACCGTGCGGTCCATGGGTGATTTAATCTCTCTTTCCTCTCCACTGACTCTTCCTTGCGGTGTGGTTCTCAAGAACCGCCTAGCGAAATCGGCTATGAGCGAAAACATGGCCGACAAAAACCATCGACCGGATTTGAGGCTTGGGCGGTTATACGAAACCTGGGCTGGGGGCGGAATTGGCCTTTTGATTTCGGGCAATGTGATGTGTGACGGTCGGGCGTTGGGTGAACCAAACAACGTGGTGGTGGAGAAGATCACACAGCATCTAGCAAGCCTGCGCGCCTGGGCAGCGAAAGGGACTAAGGAGGGCACCCATTTCTGGATGCAGATCAACCACCCAGGCCGCCAAATTCCAAATTTTTTGGCAAAGACTCCAGTAGCTCCCTCGGCAGTCGCGTTGCGGCCACCACTCGATAAAGCTTTTAATAAACCGCGCGCGCTCGAGCACACGGAAATTTTGGAAATCATCACGCGCTTTGCCGACACAGCGGAGATAGCGAAGCAAGCGGGATTTACGGGCGTGCAAATACATGGTGCTCACGGCTACTTGGTCGCGCAGTTTCTTTCTCCCCTTTCTAACCAGCGCAGCGACCAGTGGGGCGGCTCTCTGGAGAATCGGATGCGTTTTGTAATTGAAATCTACGGCGCCATCCGCGCGCGCGTAGGCAGCGATTTCCCGATTGGGATAAAATTAAATTCCGCGGATTTCCAACGCGGGGGCTTCACGGAGGAAGAATCACTGCGGGTCATTGAAACATTGAGCAAATCGGGAATGGACTTAATTGAGATCTCAGGCGGCTCCTACGAAGCCCCGGTCATGATGGAAGGGGCTCGCAAGGCCAGCACGCAATCCAGAGAAGCCTATTTTTTAGATTTTGCAGCAAAGGCTAGAGCGCATTGCAAAGCCCCCCTGATGGTGACCGGCGGATTTCGCACCGCTGACGGAATGAAACAAGCGCTGTCGTCGGGCAATTTAGATTTAATTGGATTAGCTCGTTCTCTGGCGTTAGATCCAAACTTCCCAAAAAAACTACTGTCGGATGAGCGAACTACGAGCCAAGTAAAACCACTCACGACAGGAATGCGCTGGCTGGATAAATTAGTGCCACTAGAAATCCTCTGGTACACCGGCCAGCTGCACCGCATGGGCCGCGGAAAAACTCCCAACCCAAAGGCATCGGTAACAGCCACTGTTCTGAGAATGGTAAAAGACGTAGGCTGGCAAAGCCTAAAGCGCGCGCGCGGCTAACTGTGGAGTCGACGCCGCTGCCAAAACAAGCTGGCGACAAGCACCACGGTCGCCAAGCCCGCCACCGCTCCGGCAATCACGACGATTCCCACCACACCCAGTCCGGGTTCCCGGTTTGCCAACACAAATCCGATACACGCCAAGAGGGTGAGGACGTAAGCCAACACCATCCATTTCATGGAGAACCCCGATCTAAATTCCAAGGCACCGCCGAAGTCCGCGGATGGTGAGGAACCACTCCTGCCGCTTCTAACTGATTCTGAACAACATAGTTCTTAGCACGCCAAAACGCCCGCCCCCATTCGACGATACGAGTAAAAGGAAGAGAATCCCAAAACCGCTTACCCGCTGCCTTACCTTTACACGCACCGGTCACATGCCGAGCAATCAGAGCAGAGAGTGTGCGAACAAACCCACGAAACCCAACTCGATCTCGAGCCTGAATCAAAAGGTGCAGATGATTCCCATTATTAGAAAACTCAAAAACCCGAACGCCCCACCGCGCACTCTGATCCGAAACCTGATTCTTAACAAAGAGAGAATGGGCCGGCGCCAAAAACGAATTTCTCCCCACTGCCTCAGACGACTTCAAAACCAAATGCATAGCCCGCTTAGTAGCAATTGGCCGCCGCTCCTTACGCTTCCCGCGAGCATTTTCCCCACCAAAACCATTCTTCTGCCGCAAATTCTGAAACACAAATTGAGACGACATAAACTTGATATATCGTCGACAAAGACGCGGGGCAATATCATTTTCCTTAAATTAGGGAAGCATAAACATCAATTCTATCGACGATATAAAATGAATTCGGGCCGCCGGACCCGCCGACCAAACTTCGCACAAAACCCCAAACCCAAAAATCATTTGGGCCCCCGCCGCACGAGTGGGCGGTGGCCCCCTTAGCAAGCTTCTACCAACGCGAGTCAATCCCCCCACTTCCCTACCAACCCAGCCGAAACCAATCACTGCTTCGTCCAAACAAATACAAGCAACAGCTCCTCATCAAGCAACACTCCCTCATCCCCCCCACTCCACGAGCAAAGCTTAGAAACCGGAGAGTCTTCGAAGCTAACTAAAAAACCCCCGCCGCCCCTGCTCACCGGGCTAAGGTCGCCCGGTGGCGGGTCGAGGGTTCTACAGTGAATTTACAAAAGGCGACGAGTCCGCGAGCCGAGCCTGCACAGCCGCCAGGGCCATTCCGTGAAATCTTCCGATTGCCCTAAAAAAACAAAAAAAAACCGGCCACCCCTCGCGGAGTGACCGGTCTTAAATAAAACTCACCCAGTCCTTATTTGGTAGGACGGCGAGAGTAAATGGTTTCTTCGCCTTCGAAACGGATAATTTCCGAGG
>JALHPX010000232.1 GCA_022842225.1 bacterium | reverse complement strand
TTTATCGCCGGCGCCGCGGTGCAGTGGTTGCGCGATGGCTTAGAGCTCTTTGGGAAATCGTCGGAAGTCGAGCGCTTAGCGGAATCGGTTCCGGATGCGGGCGGAGTTTTGTTTGTTCCTGCTCTTTCGGGCATGGGCGCGCCTCATTGGTTGCCGCACGCAACGGGCCTCGTCACCGGCGTTACGCGCGGTACGACCAAAGCGCATGTTGCGCGCGCGACATTAGAAGGCATTGCTTATCAGGTTTCAGAGCTGTTCTCCGCGATGGCCCACGACATGGGTAAGCGTCCCTCGGAATTAAAAGTCGATGGAGGTGCGAGCGAAAACAATCTGCTGATGCAATTCCAGAGTGATTTGATTGGTTGCAACGTCGTTCGCTGTAGCATTACCGAAACCACGGCGTTGGGAGCGGGATTGCAGGCGGGTCTAGCTATCGGAATGTGGCGGGACTTAGCGGATATTAAAAAGCGCTGGCGCGCGGATCGCACCTTTACCCCAGGCATGGGCGCTAAAGAAAAAACCGCGAAGTTGGCGAAATGGGCGGGAGCCATGAAAGCCGTAAAGCTGCTTTCCGATTCAGGCCGCGCGCTCTCTCAGTAGGCGCTATTGATTTAGAATTGCGTCAATTTGCGCTTGCTGTTCTTTCGAGAGTTGCCCGGAGTTTCGCAATTCCCTGAGCTTTTTTAGCTGTTCAGGGCCGAGAGTCGGGCGAACCGCTTTAGCGGTGAATTCGTTCATTGAACGACGCATTTGTTTCGCGTTACCCGTGATCTGATCCGCATCGTGCACAGTGAAATCTTTGGGCACAAAGAAGATGTGATGATTGAGCGTGCCAGTTTTTACCTGAGTGACCGACTCTTCCATGGTCATGGAGGGCAGAGGCGTTTTTTTATCCTTCGATGTCGACGTGCTCGTGATCTTTCGTTTCATGGGCATTCCCAGCGCCAACTCGTCGAGCAATGCTTTTTTCACTTGGGGGGAATAGTTATTTGTATCAATTCCATGCTTCACCGCTCGCCATGCTTCGGGCGGGAACATCTGGGCAAACTTGGGAGAGTAGCAACTTATTTCCGAAGTAGTGGTTCTAGTGCCATCGGTAAAATCATCACTCTCTGTCTCCATGACTCTTTCTACTTTGTAATCGTCGCAGATGAACCCGTGAAGTTTTCGGCGAGTGCCCGTGTAGGTCATTGTCACGGACAGCAATTTTAGTCCTTCCGGTGAGTAGCCAAAAATACTGTAGATGCCGTCGTTGTAACGTTTCTTCATGCACGTTTTCATGGCAGGTGCGCAGGAGAAAAAACCGCGCTCGTTTGCAATCATCAACCCTAGCTCGCCGCCTGGCGCACTTTGAGAATCTGCTCGGAGTCGAGTTTTCTGAATGCTCGTTTCTTTGCTGGAAGTCCGGGGTGGCTCGCCCTGTAAATTGATGGTTACTAGTTGCTTAAACCAAAGATCCGCGTGGGCATTCACACAGATGAGTGCAAGCAAAGCGGCTATCATTTTCATGGCGATGTCTCGGTAGGAGTGAGGCTTTTAATGGGATATAATTATTGTCTCTCTATTCTCTCAATTTATGAACTCGAAACTTAAAATCGCGCTACTGGCTTTGGGGTTTTGCGCTCTCACCGCGGGTGGAGCTTTCTGGTGGTTGAGAAGCAATTACCGAGCGGAAGGAATAAGTACCTTTGAAATCTATGTGGTCAAGCCCGTGCCCTCGGCTATCTCCATCTCCATAGGAGGAAGGCCGCCGATGGCTGGGCTTTCCTTTGCCGACTTTACTTTTTCTGGCTCGGTCGAGGGTTTCAATTTTTTATCGTCTTGGCGGCGGCTCGAAGAGCCCGACCCCAAGGCCTGCAACAAGCTGGTTATGAAAGGCGGCCAGTTAGGAAACATGGTTTCTTATTTCCTTACAGAACCGCCGCAAGCGTCGGGCAAGATAGTTGAAAAGTATCTATGCTTTGATCGCGAAGCGCACCTCGGGACTCTCTTGGTCCTTTAGTTCTCCTGCCCAAGTTTTATTCGTCCGCTTTACCCATGGCTGCCATGTAATGCGCACAGAGTGCGTCAAACTCTTGCGAGTGAGCGGACTGATAAGCGCGCATGCCATCGGCGGATCTGCCTGTCGTCGGCACGCCTTCTCTCTCCTCTGCGAGGTAATACTGTACGGCCATCTGTCGATAAGCCGCATTTTGGCGCACGCGCGAGTTCACGCTACCAGTGAGTTCGGAGGAGTTTACCCACTTAAAAAGTTTGGCGACCGCGTCGGAATATTCATCTGAATCAATCGGAGAAACCATCACGTGAATGCGGTTTAGCACTCGTTCATGATACTGCTCCGACGAGAGATCTTTCTCAAACAGCTCCGGGTACTCGCGAGCAATGGCGAGAGCGGCTTCTTTGGTTTGCCCGTTGTCGTCGAATCCCTTCTTCTGAATAGCATCCTTAAGAGCGTCGAACGCTTCCTTCACGAACATCGGAAAATCCAGTGTGGTCTTTACAAGAAGCGCACGCGCCTTGCGGGCAAGCGCTACTCGTTCTGGCTTTGCCTCTGCTCCGCCAAACCCAAACATTCCGGTGATCGCCATATTCGGCGAAGCCGTGCGGACTAGATGCGGCAATACCGTCGATAGAAGAGAGCGGCCTTCGGGGCCCATCTTGTCGTAGTTGGCTTCCATCCAGTCCACTACCATCGTCAGGTTCTCAATTTGGCGCGGCTGGTTTGCTGCACGGTAAATGAAGTTCGAGCTATCATCGTCGCGGTCTCGCAAGAGGGATTCATCCGGAGTGCCGTCTTCCATTTGGCGGGCATACTCCGCGAGTCTTAACATCTGGCGATGAAGGCCCGATTCGGCGGAGTCTTCGATCTCGGAACGAAGCAAATATTGCGAAACGAATCCTACCTTTTGGGCGGCGTCGATTTGCGGATTCTCCGTATCCAAAAACGCGCGCAGTGCGGCGCCCTGGTGCCGGTGTCCGGTATTAATTCCCAGGTTCCCGAGCATTTGAAGGGCTTCGATATCTGCCCTGGCAACGTCGGCAACGATGCGCAGAGTGAGGTCTGGTAAGCCTATTCGTCCACGCCGATCGGTCATAATCGGTTTAAAGTGCTCGCCGTAAAAGAGGCTGTCAGCGATTTTCTCGAACAGTTCGGCATCTCCCACATCGACATTGCGACTGGGGTTTTGCAGCGCCTCTTCATAGCGTTCACGGAGTCGGTCTCCCCATTTGTAAACGTTCATGTGATTGCTCGGATTGGAAATATAACGGAGTAACCAACCAAGGTAGTTTGGATCGCGAGTCCAATCACGATTGGATAAAACCTTATCCATAAACTCAGTGCCGTTCTCTTCTCGGCTGATAATAGCTTTCATACCGTCGTTGATCCCGGGCCGCCCGGCCCAGTATTCGGAAACAAGTAGGTGTTCGAAAATCGCTTTGTCGAGTTTGCGACGAGCAGAATCAAGTCGGCTGTAATAGTACGAACTCGAAACCCGCTGCGCGTCTTCTGGAAACTCCTTAGTCATCAACAAATTTGCCCATTCAGGCGCTTTGGGGTGCAGCGCCCATTTAGGCTGCGCCAGGAGCTTTACAACCAACTCCTCTTTACCTGACTCGTTAATAAACTTTTCGATATCGTCTTCTTCGATAGGCTTTACTTCGCGTAAGCCCGTGGCGTTGGGCACCGTCGCGTCGGTCACCATTCTGCCGGAGTAACCGGATTCGCCAAAAGTCTTCGAGTGCTTGGGAATCTCGCGTGCAAGCGCATCTTGAATTTCAAACTCCTTAGAGGTGCCGATATCCGATCGCAGACCATAGGAGGGAGATTCTTTCAGCGTGGGCAAGACGCCCGCATTGCCAATGGCTCCGCCCGCATCCGCCATGAAGCCTTTCCACTCTTTTGGCTTTCGCGCATGCGCGCCTTCCAACCACATTTCGTACGCGGTGGTGGAGCGACGGGTTTTGGTTTGCGGATCTTCTACAACCACGTTCTGTCGCAACAGAGGCGATCCCAATTCCAAATTCGCCCAAGTGCCTCTATCGGGGTGGGCAGGAAAGGTACCGGGAATCAACTGCACAAAGCCTTGGTACTTTTTGTTCTTCGTCAGATGGTGACGACGCACATCCTGCATCGCAATTACACCCCAACGTTCGCAGTTTCCACCAACGCACTCACCTAAGAATTCTGGGTCCATCAACCCAATGAAAGGCCGCGGAACCACTTCCGAGCGAATCGTCACGGCTTGTCCGCCACCTGATTCAAGGACCGTTTTCGTAACTTCATCGACTTCAAATTCAATGGGGAACAGCTGCTCTTTGTTAAAAGCCTCGTAATGGGCGGCGCGGTTCTCGTTACGCTTTTGGCGCATCTGCTGGAGCTGCGCTTGAGACATGCCGTTGTGGGTTGGGAACTTCTCTGCGTTCTCCAAGTCGATTTTCTTCTGCATTTCTAGGAATGCAGTCTTGTTAATCATCTCATCCTGAGTCGGCACTCGCTTTTTGATTTCGGCGACAAACACATTCGGGAAGTCGTACTTCTCTTCCAGCGGACGAATAAATTGGCGGGGGTTGTCCTTTAAGCGCGCCATGGCATCGAGCACCACATCCGCGTCTCCGGAATTAAGCGCATCTTGAAACGCTTCCAGGTGAATGGCTTCGCGATAGAGGGCGTCGATAGCCCGTTGAACATCTGGATTGGCGGTGACGGCTTTTAATTCAGTTTGAAACCCTGCTTCTAATGCCTGCTTCTCGCGAGCGGTTTTCGCGGCCTTGCGACGGTCCGCATACTTCTCATCTAATTCGCCCTTCAACTTTCTGTAAGCGTAGGTACCCCGCTGAATTACTTCCTTGATGCGCTCGGCGTGCTTGTCCTTTTCGATGTATTTCAGCCCGATTTGATCGCTTAAATCGGAATCTTGTTTTTCGCGCCATTCCCGCCAGCGGTTTGGCTGCAAACCACGTCCCGAGCTGCGAACGGACGAGGAAAACTCAAAGGCTTCCTCTTTAAACATTTCCGTGCGGTCTTCCCACAGCTGTATTCCAAGTGTGGGCACGGCTTTCACCCAGCCTTCGACCTTCTTCAGTTTGTTGTCGAAAGTGCTGCGGGCCACCTTGCCGCCGTAGTAACTATTCAGAGCGGTAAAATACCTGTCCTGAAGGGGTTTATCGGCGAGGAAAGCATCCAACGTGGGCGCCTCTGCCAAAATAGCGTTGAGCTCCTGCAAGGTTTCCGACAGGGCCGGGCTTGAAGCCCAGAGCGAGAAACAGATAATAAAAGCCCGCACATAACCCAGACGCTTTGACGAATTCCCGTACATACTTCCAGCCGCCTTCTACTTCTAAAAAACATCGACGCACACAGAGCGTGAACGCACGCTCGATATGACCAGTCGGGGTCTATTAAGCAAGGGGAATGCCAGGGAAATTCTTAGATTTTCGAAGCAAGTTCTTGGACGTGATCGATGGGAATTAATTCAAAGTCGCCCAAGTCCTTCATGCCCTTGGCAGATTTGCTGGGTAG